>DAOTZU010000289.1:0-10085 GCA_034433995.1 Anaerolineae bacterium | reverse complement strand
TTGCCAACATCGCCCACGGCAACTCGTCCTGCATCGCCGATATGATCGCCGTCAAACTGGCCGATTACGTCGTGACCGAGTCGGGCTTTGGCTCCGACTTGGGCATGGAAAAGTTCTTTAATATCAAATGCCGGGTCAGCGGGCTGATCCCCAACTGCGTGGTCATCGTCGCCACGGTGCGGGCGCTCAAGATGCACGGCGGCCTGGGCAAGGTGGTGGCCGGCAAGCCGCTGCCACCTGAGCTCACCGTGGAGAACCTGGAATACTTGGAAAAGGGCTGCGCCAACCTAGTGGCCCACATCAACATCGCCCGCCTCTTTGGCATCCCCGTGGTGGTGGCCATCAACCGCTTCACCACCGATACGGACCGCGAGATCGCGCTGATCCGCAAAGTCGCCATCGACGCGGGCGCGGAGGATGCCGTGCCCTGCGAACACTGGGCCAAGGGCGGCGCCGGCGCGGTGGACCTGGCCGAGGCGGTGCTCAAGGCATCCGAGAAGCCCAGCAACTTTAAATTCCTCTATGACGTCAACCTGCCCATCAAGGAAAAGATCGAGATCATCGCCACCAAGGTCTATGGCGCCAGCGGTGTGGATTATCTCCCCGCCGCCGAGGAAAAGATCGAGCTCTATACCAAGCTGGGCTACGACAAGACGCCCATCTGCATGGCCAAGACGCACCTCTCCCTCTCCCATGATCCTGCCATCAAGGGCGCGCCCAAGGGCTTTCGGATTCCCGTGCGCGATATCCGCGCCAGCGTGGGCGCCGGGTTCCTCTATCCGCTCTGTGGCGAGATGCGCACCATGCCGGGGTTACCACGCCGTCCGGCCTTTATGGACGTGGACCTAACGCCCGATGGCAAGGTGGTAGGGCTGTTCTAGGTCTGGCGGCCCAAGCATCCGCACAATGATGTGCGGATGCTTTTGCCTTTGTGAATGAGGGGTTTTGCCGAGATCATGCCGAGGAATTTCACGATTCCCCGACCTGTCAGGTCTTTACAAAGGCGCCTTCGTGGTTTTGACAAGATAGCCAAATCGGCTATGATTGTGAAATTGTGCACGAACCCCCGGAGGATGGTTCGCCGTATCTCCGGGGGGCACGGAATGGGTCACACGGGTCAACTGTTGGGTCGTTTATTGGGTTAGGGAAGGAAGGTGGTCTATGCAAAAAATAACCCTCAATTTGCCAGCGATGTATGCCGATCATCATGTGCTCCGGGTGCGCCAAGCCTTGTTGGGCCTGAAGGGGGTGCAACAGGTGGTGGCGAGCGCCGCCAGGAAGCAGGTGAGCATCGTGTATGACGAGCTGGCCACAAGCCCCGACGCGCTCATCGCCGCCCTGGCCGAGGCGGGCTACACCGAGAACCAGAGCCTGCCCTTGCCAGAATTCCCCAAGCGCCACGCCGATGGCGCTCCTTGGCACAGCATCATCCCTCGCGTCACCAAGACCGAAATCAAAGATCTGGAAATGTCGGGCGACTTTCGTCGCTACTGAGGTCAGCGAGATTTTACCGGTGTTGTCCATAGTGTATTCATAGCGACCACGACCTGGCCTCGGAGGCTGAGGGAGCCCTCTCAGGCATCCGGGGCTGGGAAGGTCAAGGAGTCTAAAAATGGCAAACGAAAAAAGCAAGGATCGTGCCGCTCTTGAGGTCATCGAGTGTTGCGAAGGGACGCTAGAGACGGCTTTTGACCGCGCCGCCCAGAGCAAGCCTTGCCCGGTGGGCGCGGATAGCTTGTGCTGCAAGATGTGCTTCATGGGGCCCTGCCGCCTGGTGGGCAAGACCACCCGGGGCGTCTGTGGGGCAACCAGGGGCACGGTGGCGGCCCGCAACCTGGCCCGGGCGGTGGCCGGGGGCGCGGCGGCCCACTCCGACCATGGGCGCGACCTGGCCTTAACCCTGTTGGCCGTGGCCAAGGGCGAAACGCAAGGCTACCGCATCCGCGATGTGGCCAAGCTCAAGACCGTGGCCGGCTACATGGGCATCAAGACCGAAGGCCGCCCGGTGAACGACATTGCTCTGGACGTGGCCCAAGAGGCGTTGGCCAACTTTGGGCGCCAGACGGGCACGGTGACCTATATCTCCCGCGCCACACCCAAGCGTCAGATGCTCTGGCGCAACTTGGGGCTCACGCCACGGGGCATCGATCGCGAAGTGGTGGAGATCATGCACCGCACCCACATGGGCGTGGACCAAGAACCGGAGAACATCCTCAACCAGGCCATCCGCGCGGCCTTGGCCGACGGCTGGGGTGGCTCCATGTTGGGCACCGATCTCAGCGATATCCTCTTTGGCACCCCCAGCCCTCTCCAAAGCCAGGTGAACCTGGGCGTGCTCAAAGAGGATCAGGTGAACATCATAGTCCACGGCCATGAGCCAACCCTTTCAGAGATGATCGTGGCCGCCTCCACCGATCCGGAGCTGCTGGCTCTGGCCGCCAGCAAGGGGGCCAAGGGGATCAACCTGGCAGGCATCTGCTGCACGGCCAACGAGGTGCTCATGCGCCATGGCATCCCGCCGGCGGGCAACTTCCTCAGCCAGGAGCTGGCCATCGGCACGGGCGCGGTGGAGGCGATGGTGGTGGATGTGCAATGCGTGATGCAGGCCCTGGCCACCGCAGCGGCAGCCTTCCACACCAAGCTCATCACCACCTCGCCCAAGGCCAAGATCACCGGCGCCACTTTCATCGAGTTCGACGAGCATCACGCTTACGATTGCGCCAAAGAGATCGTGCGCACGGCCATCGAGAACTATCCCAACCGCGGCAAAACCCACATCCCCGGAATCAAAGAGGAGCTTATCGCCGGGTTCTCCCATGAGTATGTCGGCTATATGCAGGGTGGCCTGTACCGCAGCTCCTTCCGGCCGCTGAACGATGCCGTCATCGCCGGGCGCATCCGTGGCTTGGCCGGCGTGGTGGGGTGCAACAACGCCCGGGTGCCCCAGGACCAGCCCACCACGCAGATCATCGGCGAGCTGATCAAGAACGACGTGCTCGTGGTGGTGACGGGCTGCGCGGCCACCGGCGCGGCCAAGGATGGCTACCTGCGGCCCGAGTTCATGGCCCAGGCCGGCGCCGGCCTGCGCGAGGTCTGCGAGGCCATCGGCATCCCACCGGTGCTCCATGTCGGCTCCTGCGTGGATAATTCGCGCATCCTCACCATCCTCACCCAATGCGCCACCGAGGGCGGCCTGGGCGAGGACATCTCCGATATCCCCGCCGTGGGCATCTGCCCGGAATACATGTCGGAGAAGGCCATCTCCATCGGCACCTACTGCGCCGCCTCGGGCATCTCGGTGATCTTTGGCGTGCACAACCCCGTGGCCGGCAGCGAAGAAGTGGTGGACATTATGACCCGCGTCTGGCGCGAAAAGTTGGGCGGCTCCATGGAATTTGAGCCCGACACCGACCGCCTGATCGAGAAAGCGTTGGCGATCATCGACACCAAGCGCGAGGCCTTGGGTCTGCCCGCCTACGATCCGCAGCGTTTCGGCCAAAGCGGCGACAGCTTGATGGAAAAGCTCCTCGCCCAAGCTGCCGAAGAGATGGCCCTCGGCGTCTATTCCACTCGCGGCTTGCGCTAAAGCAGACTAGGAGAGATGGATTATGTCGCGTTACATTGCCAAGGCAGCCATTCGCGGCGCCAACATGATCGTCCACGAGGCCGAGATGATGCTCCAGGACGCCCTCCGGGAGCTGGGGCCAGATAAACCCGTGGCCTTTATCAATACCGCCTACTACCTGCCGGTCATCTTGGGGTTCACCGGCATCGAGGTCAAGACTCTGGGCGACCTTGTGCCCGTGGTGGAATTGGCCAAAAAGCTGCTCCATCCCGTGCCCGGCGATAGCGTCTGGCTGCCCTACTTGGGCGAGACGTTGGATTGCGGCACGGCCACCCTCTTGGCCATGGAGACCATCGAGGGCATCCGCTTCGCCCGGGGCGAGCAGCCGGAGCGCATCCCCGGCCTCAAACTCACCGGTACCAGCTTCACCAGCCCCGATGCCAACGGCCAGGGCGAGGAGGGGGGCTATGCTAACGGCCCCATCGACGATATCCAGCTCCGGGCTTGGGGCATTCAATTGGTGGATGGCCGTATGCCCGGCTTTGCCGCCATCGTCGGCGCGGCCAAAAGCAACGAGGCCGCGGTGGCTATCGTCCGTGAACTGCAGAAACGCAATATCCTGGTCTTTCTTTCCGGTAACGTCAACGGGCGCAGCATCATCCACCAGCTCCAGGAAGAGGGCGTGGAGATGGGCTACGATACCTACATCGTACCCTTTGGCACCGACACCATCTCGGCCATCTATGCCCTCGGCTTTGCCACCCGTTCGGCGTTGACCTTCGGCGGCCTCTCCGGCGGCCGGGCGCGGGAGATTCTGCTCTATAACAAATACCGCGTCTTTGCCTTCGTCCTGGCCTTGGGCGAGGTGGACGACCTGAAATACGCCGCGGCGGCGGGGGCCATCAACTATGGCTTCCCCACCATCGCCGATACCGTCATTCCCCAGATCCTGCCCACCGGCATCACCCAGTACGAGCACGTCATCAGCATGCCCTTTGACGATATCGAGGGCGAGAACGACACGGAGAAGGCCCGCCGGCTGGTGCAGCGCTGCATCGAGGTGCGCGGCGTCAAGGTCAAAATCACCGAGGTGCCCATCCCCGTGCCCTACGGCAGCGCCTTCGAGGGCGAGCGGGTGCGCCGGGCAGATATGCGGGTAGAGTTCGGCGGCCGCGATGCTCGCGCTTTCGAGTATTTGAAAATGTCCGATTTCGATGCCGTCGAGGACGGCAAGATCACCGTGGTGGGCCCCGGCTTTGAAAACGTCCCCGTGGGCGGGGCCATGAACCTGGGCATCGTGGTGGAGGTGGCCGGCCGCAAGATGCAGGAAGATTTCGAGCCGGTGTTGGAGCGCCAGATCCACTATTTCATCAACGGTGCCTCGGGCATCCAGCACATCGGCCAGCGCGACATCACCTGGATCCGCTTCAGCAAGGCGGCCGTGGAGAAAGGCTTCCAGCTCAGACACCTGGGCGATATCCTTTACGCTCGCTTCCACGCCGATTTTGGCTCCATCGTGGATAAGGTGCAGGTGACCCTCTACACCGAGCCCGCCGCCTTTGAGGCCTGGCTGCAAAAGGCCCGGGAGGCCTACCAGGCGCGGAACATCCGCCTGGCCGGCATGGTGGATGAATCGGTGGAAGAGTTCTACAGCTGCACCCTCTGCCAGAGCTTTGCCCCCAACCACGTCTGCGTCATCTCGCCGGAGCGCTTGGGTCTTTGCGGCGCCTACAACTGGTTGGATTGCAAGGCCTCCCACCAGATCAACCCCACCGGCCCCAACCAGCCCATCAAGAAGGGGATCTGCCTCGATCCGCGCTACGGCGTCTGGCAGGGGACCAACGAGTTCGTCTATCAGAACTCGCACCAAACCGTGGAGCGGGTCTCCATGTACTCCATCATGCAAGACCCCATGACGGCCTGCGGCTGCTTTGAGTGTATCGCCATCGTCATCCCTGAGGCCAACGGCGTCATGGTCGTCTCCCGCGAGGATCCCAGCATGACCCCCGCCGGGATGACCTTCTCCACCCTGGCCGGCGTGGCCGGCGGCGGCCTGCAGACGCCCGGCATGATGGGCGTGGGCAAGTATTACCTCCTCAGCCGCAAGTTCCTCTCCGCCGATGGCGGCTTTAAGCGGGTGGTGTGGATGTCCAGCATTCTCAAAGAGACCATGGCCGAGGAGCTGAAAGCCGTCTGTGAGCGCGAGGGTGATCCTGACCTTCTGGACAAGATCGCCGACGAGCGCACCGCCACCACGGTGGAGGAATTGTTGGCCTATCTGGAGGAGCACGGCCATCCCGCCCTCACCATGGAACCTATTATGTAATTTTCGGCCCTCCAAGGCACCCCTTGGAGGGCCATCCTCGAAAGGAGCTCAATGGTTGAGACGATCGCAATCCCCAAAGAAACGTGGACCGGTCGGGTGCGCGAGGTGACCTTGGGCGCCACGGCCGCCCAAGGCGGCACCCGGGGCACCACCGTCACCGTCGGCGGTGAAACGACGTTACCGTTCCTGCATTTTGAGGGCGCAATCCCCCATCGGCCTGTGGTGGCCGTGGAGATCCTAGACCAGGAACCCAAGGAGTGGTCACCCATCCTGCCTCAGGCCTGGGGTCCGGTGGTGAAGGATGTGGCCGCCTGGGCCAAAAAGGCCGAGGAATTGGGCGCGGACCTCATCGCCCTCTCGCTGGATAGCGCCCATCCGGAGCGGGGCAACACCACGGCCAAGGACGCCCGCGCCACGGTGCGCCGGGTGCTCCAGGCGACAACCCTGCCCCTGATCGTTTACGGGCCGGGCCAGGCGGAAAAAGATAACGAGGTGTTGGTGGCTGTGGCCGAGGAGGCCGCCGGCGAGCGGCTGGCCCTGGGTAACTGCGAGGACAAGAACTATCGCACCATCGTGGCGGCAGCGCTGGCCAACAACCATCTGGTCATCGCCCGCAGCCCCATCGACGTCAACCTGGCCAAGCAGCTCAACATTCTCATCAGCGATATGCGCCTGGAACTGGACCGTATCCTGATGGACCCCACCACCGGCGCCTTGGGCTACGGTCTGGAGTATACCTATTCCGTCATCGAGCGTCTGAAGCTGGCCGCCCTCACCGGCGATACCACCTTGCAACTACCCATGATCGTCACCGCCGGCTATGAGGCCTGGCGCGCCAAGGAGACCCGCACCAACGAGGGAGTGCCGGCCGAATGGGGCGATTGGGAACGCCGCAGCCGCCTGTGGGAGACCATGACCGCCACGGCCCTTTTGGAGGCAGGCGCCAACATCATCGTGGCACGCCATCCTCAGGCTATTGGCACCATCAAACGGGTGATCGCCAAGCTCATGGACGGCGCGCGCTAAGCCCTCGCCTGGTAAACTGTTTTCCAAAAAAGGAGTGGACAGCATGGGACTTTCGGGTCTAGCGATCTATAAACTTTTGCCCAAGACCAACTGCAAGGAATGTGGCTTTCCCACCTGCCTGGCCTTTGCCATGAAGTTGGCCGCCCGCCAGGTGGAACTCTCCGCCTGCCCTTACGTCTCGGAGGAGGCCAAGGCGGCGTTGGATGCCGCCTCTGCGCCCCCCATCCGCCTGATCACCGTGGGCACCGATACCCGCAAGGTGGAGGTGGGCAATGAGACGGTGCTCTTTCGCCATGAAAAGACCTTTTACCATCAACCGGGCTTTTTCTTCCGCCTGGGTGATGACGAGCCGGCCGAGGCCGCTCAGAAAAAACTTGAAGAGATCGCCCGCTATCGCGTGGAACGCGTGGGCATCTCCTTGGGCGCCGATGGCGTGGCCATCCAGAACAAGGGGGGCGATGCCGCCGTCTTGGCCGAGCGGGTGAGGCAAGCAATCGCCCTGGGCCTGCCGGTGATCCTCATGGGCGAGAACCCCGCCATCCTGGAGGCCGGCCTCAAGGCCGCCCAGGGCAAGGCGCCCTTGCTCTATGCCGCCACCGCCCAGAATTGGGAGACGATGGCCGCCTTGGCGCAAAAGTACGGCGCCTCCCTCGCCGTGCGCGGCGATGGGGACATCAACGCCCTGGCCCAGCTCAGCGAAAAGATCGCCGGCCAAGGCGCCCAAGACCTGGTCCTCGATCCGGGCGTGCGCGGCTGGGCGGATTCGTTGGCTATCTTGACGCAACTGCGGCGATTGGCCATCAAAAAGAACGTCCGCGCTGTGGGCTATCCCATCATCGTCTTCCCCGGCGAGGGCGCCCAGGATGCCGACGAGGAGGCGCTCTTGGCCGCCCAGTTTGTGGCCAAATACGCCGGGTTCATCGTGCTGGATCATTTCGATCCCGCTTCGTTTTATCCTTTGCTGACTTTGCGGCAGAACATCTACACCGATCCACAGAAACCCATCCAGGTGAGCCCCGGCCTGTACGAGATCGGCAAGCCCACGCCACAATCGCCTTTGCTGGTCACCACGAATTTCTCCCTCACCTACTTTAGCGTGGCCAGCGAGGTGGAGGCCAGCGGCATCCCCTCGTGGCTGCTCATCGCCGACGCCGAAGGGATGTCGGTGCTCACGGCCTGGGCGGCGGGCAAGTTCGACGCCGAGCGCATCGCCAAGGCCGTCAACACCATGGGGGTGTTGGAGAAGGTGGGCCACAAAAAGATCGTCATCCCAGGCCTGGTCTCTGGCCTTTCCGGCGAGTTGGAGGAGGCGCTGCCAGGATGGCAGGTATTGGTGGGCCCGCGGGAGGCGATGAACATCCCCGCCTTCCTGAAGCAGTGGTCGCCAAACTGATCCAGCGCGCCAACCGTAGCCTCGCCCCTCGTGGACGAGGATGTGCGCTAGCGTAAGGAGCATCCCATCACGGACCGTTGTCGGATCGTCCTTTTTCCCGATCACCATGTGATCGAGGCGGATAAAGGCACTTTGCTCAGCGATGCCCTGGCCGCGGCGGGGACGCCCATCTCCCTTCCCTGCGGCGGCCAGGGACGCTGCGGGCGTTGCCGCGTGCGGGTGGTGGAGGGGGCGGTCCGGCGCCGTTCCACCGCGCGGCTCACCACGGAGGACATCGCCCAGGGATATGCCCTCGCCTGCCAAACCTTTATCGAGGGCGACTTGGTGGTAGAATTGCCCACCGAGCGGGCCCCACTGCCTCTACCGAAGGGCCCTTCCGCCGCCGAGCGGCTGGCCCCAGAGGTGGTGCTTTGCGACCATGCCCGCGCTCCTTGGGTGGAGAAATACGCCCTACACATCCCCCCGCCCAGCCTGAGCGATAATACCAACGATTTCGACCGCCTGGCCCGCGAACTGGCCCGGCAATATGGCATCCGTGGGTTGACCGCCAACTTACCCGTCATGCGCAAGCTGGCGCAGGCTCTGCGCCAGGCCAATTGGCAGGTGACGGCTGTGGTGGAACGGGGCACTTGGGATAACCCGGAGGGCCGCCCGCGTTTGCTGGACTTGGTCCCCGGCGATGCCACCGCCCAAACCCTGGGCGTGGCGATAGACATCGGCACGACGACGAACGTGGTCTATCTGGCCGACCTGCGTTCCGGCCAGCTCGTGGATCACGCCTCGGCCTACAATGCGCAGATTGCCTGCGGCGAGGATATCATCTCGCGCATCATCTACGCCCGACGCAAAGGCGGCCTGGCCCATCTACAAAAGTTGGTGCTCCAGACCTTGAACGGCCTCTTGGAGGAAATCCTGGCGCGGCAAGGGCGCCGGCCGGAAGAGATCTATCTGGCCACCGTGGCCGGCAATCCCACCATGATCCACCTTTTCTTGGGGTTGGATCCTCAGGCCATCCGCCTGGAGCCGTATATCCCCACGGTAAACCATCCCTTGCCTGTGCGGGCCGGCGAGCTGGGGCTGCACATCCATCCCGAGGCGACGGTGGATTGCCTGCCCGGCGTGGGGGCCTATGTGGGCGGCGATATCACCGCGGGAGTGCTGCGCGCTCGCCTGGCCGAGGGTGACGTGGTCAGCCTATTCATTGACGTGGGCACCAACGGCGAGATCGTCCTGGGCAATGCCGATTGGCTCATCTCCTGTGCCTGCTCGGCGGGCCCGGCCTTTGAGGGCGCCGGCGTGGCCTGCGGCATGCGCGCCGCCGAGGGCGCCATCGAGGAGGTGTGGATCGCCCCGCAGACGGCCGAGCCGACCTATCGCACCATCGGCAACGCCCCACCCAGGGGCATCTGTGGTTCGGGGATGATCTCTCTTTTGGGCGAGATGTTTATCACCGGAGTGATGGACAAAAGCGGGCACCTGAACCGGAACCTTGCCACGCCGCGCATTCGCCCAGGAGAGAGCGGCGCTGAATACGTCGTCGCTTGGGCCAAGGAGACGGCCACCCAGGCACGCGATATCGTCCTCACCGAGGCGGATATCCAGAACCTCCTGCGGGCCAAAGGGGCCATTTACGCCGGCATGTCGGTCTTGGCCCAAAGCGTCGGCCTGCGTTTGGAGGATGTGGAGCGCTTTTACATCGGCGGGGCCTTTGGCAAGTATATTGACCTGGAGAAGGCCATCCAGATCGGCCTCTTGCCCGATCGACCCTGGGAATG
>DAOTZU010000288.1:0-11246 GCA_034433995.1 Anaerolineae bacterium | reverse complement strand
CGCCCCAACAACGCTCGCGCTACATTGCCATCTACAACACCACCAACGGCCTGGCCGCCATCCTCGGCCCGCTCCTGGCCAGCTATTCGTACACCCATTGGGGCTTTACCACCAACCTGATCCTCTCCGCCATCGGGCGGGGCTTGGGTGGCGTGCTCTTTTTCGTCCTGCTGAAGACGGGCGGCTTTCGCCGCACCTATGCCGAGCAAGAATCCGCCGCGTAACTGCCCGTCCCCCCGTTTGGCGCGGCGCAGGCGCCCTGCCCAAGCGTTAGGGCGGTACTGGCCCGCCTTGGTGCGCACCACGGAGCAGGCCAAGGGGGCGAGGGTGTCGAGAAATGTCCCCGTCGGATGGAATCCGACGGCGGGCAAGGCCCACACGCCTTTTTTCAACACCAAGGGCACCAAACTTGACAAAATCCGTATCTTGTGCTATCGTGTATGCACAAGTATACATAAACCCAGACCAGGACGATAAGGAGCAAGGCGATGCGTGAGGCTCTCTATACAACCTTTACCCTCCGCGCCGATGACTTGCCGGGCGAGGAGCGCTTGGTGGAGCTCTACCGGACCATGGTGCTGATCCGGCGCTTTGAGGAGACCGTCAACGAGCTCTACATGGAGGGGCGCATCCCCTCCACGTTGCACCTGTACATCGGCCAGGAGGCGGTGGCCGCCGGCGTCTGTGCCAACCTGCGCCAAGAAGATTACGTGCTGAGCACCCATCGCCCCCACGGCCATGCCCTGGCCAAGGGCGTCTCGCCGCGGGCCATCATGGCCGAATTGTTCGCCAAAGCCACCGGCACCTGCAAGGGAAAGGGCGGCTCCATGCATGTGGGCGATATGCGCGTGGGCATGTTCCCGGCCATCGCCATCGTGGGCGCCAACGTGCCCATCGCCGCCGGGGCGGCTTTGGCGGCCAAGATGCTCAAAAACGGGCGCGTGGCCGTCTCTTTCTTTGGGGATGGCGCCGCCAACGAAGGCGCTTGGCACGAGGGGCTCAACATCGCTGCCCTGTGGGATTTGCCGGTCGTCTTTGTCTGCGAGAACAACCTCTATGCGGCCTCCACCCCCTTCAAGCTGGCCTTCAAGATCGATTGCGTGGCCCAGCGAGCCTGCGCCTACGGTCTGCCCGGAGTGGTGGTGGATGGCAACGACGTCTTGGCCGTGTACCAGGCCAGCCAAGAGGCGGTGGAACGGGCGCGGAGGGGGCAAGGTCCTACGCTCCTGGAATGCCTCACCTATCGCCAATGTGGCCATTCCCGCTCCGATCCTCGCACCTATCGTTCCCGCGAGGAGGAGGAGGCTTGGCGCCAGCGCGACCCCATTCGGCGCCTCCGGGAGAGACTGCTGGCCGAACGCCCGCACCTGGCCGAGCAACTGCGCCACGTGGATGAGGAGGTGGAACGCATCATCCAAGACGCGGTGGATTATGCCGAGGCCAGCCCGCTGCCCGACCTTGCCGAGCTCTACACCGATGTCTTTCAGGAGGGGTGAACGATGCCACAGATGACCATTGCCGAGGCCTTGCGTCAAGCCATTCGTGAAGAGATGCGACGCGACGAGCGCGTTTTTTGCATCGGAGAGGACATCGGTGTGGAGGGGGGCTTTGGCGGCGCCTTCACCGTGACCATGGGGCTCTCTCAAGAATTTGGCCATCAGCGCATCTTGGATACGCCCATCTCGGAGACGGCCATTGCCGGCGTGGCCATCGGCGCGGCGGTCTGTGGGTTGCGCCCCATTGCTGATGTGCAGTATGGCGATTTTCTCTTTTGCATGATGGATCAGTTGGCCAACCAGGCGGCCAAACTGCGCTACATGTCCGGCGGGCAGGTCTCTGTCCCTCTGGTCATGCGGGCGCCGGTGGGCGCCACCTCCCGGGGCGCGCAACACGCCCAGAGTTTGGAGGCCTTTTTCGCCCACATCCCCGGCCTCAAAGTGGTGGCCCCCGCCACCGCCTACGATGCCAAAGGCTTGCTCAAGGCCGCCGTGCGCGACGAGAACCCGGTGTTGGTGTTCGAGCACAAGCTCCTCTATGGCGCCAAAGGCGCCAGGGCGGAAAAGGGCGCCCTCAGCCCGGTGGGTGAGGTGCCGGAGGAGGATTACATCGTGCCCATCGGCCAGGGGATCATCCGCCGGCCGGGCAAGGATGTGACCATCGTGGCCACGCTGTTGATGTTGTATCGCGCCCTGGCGGCCGCCGAGACCTTGGCGCAACGGGGCCTCGAGGCCGAGGTGATCGACCCGCGCACGTTGGTGCCCCTGGATAAAGCGTTGATTCTCCAATCCGTGCGCAAGACGGGGCGCTTGGTGATCGTCGAGGAGGATAACCTGACCAACGGCTGGGGCGCGGAGGTGGCGGCGCTGGTGGCCGATGAGGCCTTTGACTGGTTGGACGCGCCCATAAAACGCGTCGCCGCGCCCGACGTGCCGCCGCCCTTTGCCCCGGTGTTGGAGCGCGCCTATGTGCCCGACGAAGACAAGATCATCCGGGCCGTGCTGTCGCTGTTTTGAGCAGCGCCCCCAGGCGCCCGTAAGCCTCTTCCCAGCGAGCGGGGTTTTGTGGCTCGATGACCTCCAGCGGGAAGGAGCGGCGCACCAAGTCGCGGCCCTCGGCCAGCGAACGCAGCGCGCCGGTGGCCAGCATCTGCACGATGATATTGCCGGTGGCGGTGGCCTCCACCGGGCCCGTCACCACAGGGCGGCCGGTGGCCTCGGCGGCGAACGAGGCAAGGAGCCGGTTTTTGGTGCCGCCGCCAACGATGTGGAGCGGCTCCAGCCGCGCCGGCCCTTGGTCGGTGGGGCGGGGCAGCATGGCCTCTAGCTGTTCCAGCACCCAGCGGTACTTGAGGGCGATCCCCTCCAGGGCTGCCCGGAGGATCGCCCCCTTGCTCTCCGGTATCTTTTGTCCCGTGCGGCGACAGTATTCCCGGATGCGGCTTGGCATATCGCCGGGCTTGAGGAATGCGGCATCGTCGGGATCCACCACGCAGGAAAAGGGCGCGGCCTCGGCGGCCAGCTTGGTGAGGGCGTCGTAAGAGAGCTCCTGGCCTTCGGCGGCCCACGTGCGCCGACATTCCTGCACCAACCACAAGCCCATGATGTTCTTGGAGAAGCGATAGCTGCCGGCCACGCCCCCCTCGTTGGTAAAGTTGTTGGCCAGGCTCGCCTCGTTGATCACCGGAGCGGGCAACTCGGCCCCCAGCACAGACCAGGTGCCCGAGCTGATCCAGGCGAAACCGGGGCCGGCGGCGGGCACGGCCGCCACCGCCGAGCCGGTGTCGTGGCAGGCGGGGGCGATGACCGGGATCGTGGCGCTGCCGGCCTCCTCCGCAACCTCCGGCGCCAGGGTGCCCAACACCGTCCCCGGCGGGATGACCTCGGTGAAAATGTGCTGCGGGATGCCCAGGTCGCCGAGGAGCCCCCAGGCCCAATCCCGTTGGCGCGGATTGTAGCACTGGGTGGTGGTGGCGTTGGTGAATTCGCAGGCCTTGCGCCCCGTCAGCCAATAGTTGAACAGGTCGGGGATCGTCAGCAGCGTCTGGGCGATCTCCAGAGCCGGCGCGCGGCGCAGGACCATGGAGAGCAACTGGTAGAGGGTGTTGATCTGCATGAACTGGATGCCCGTCTGGGCAAAGATCTCTTGCCGGGGCACCCGCCGCCAGGCCTCCTCCAACATCCCATCGGTGCGGCTATCCCGATAGTGGAACGGGTTGCCGATCAGCGCCCCCTGGCGGTCCAAGAGGGCGAAATCCACCCCCCAGCTATCGAGGCCCATGGCCCGCAGCTCGCCGCCCGCCTCCTTGGCGGCATGGGCGATGCCGGCCTTGATCTCGCTCCACAGGCGGAGCACGTCCCAATGGAGGCCATCGTTGAGGCGCACCGGCCCGTTGCTGAACCGGTGCACCTCGACGATTTGAAGGCGCTCGCCATCAAAGAGGCCCAACATGGCCCGGCCGCTCTCCGCGCCCAGATCGATCGCCAGATAGGCTTGTGGGTGCCCCATGCCAAGCCCCCTTTCGCTTACCGTCCTCTAGTCCAGATTCTTGGGCCCGAACTTGGGATGGAACTCGCGGCTGTAATAACCCCATCGGGTCTGCGGGCGTTTGCGGTAGCCCCAAGTCTCCAGGGCGGCCCGCAGCTCGGGCAGGTCCCGTGCGGCGACGTTGAGGGGCACGCCGGCCATGGCGGCATCGATGGCCTGACGGAAGGCCTTGGCCCCGGCGGTGTAGCCCATGGGGTGGCCCAACATGCCGCCGCCGGCCATAAAGATCATGTCAGGGCCGTGCTCGGCCAACATCGCCTCCACAGCGCCAGGATGCACACCCGCCCCCGGCATCGGCCAGGTGGGTTTGAGGTGATAGAAGGGGGCGAGCAGCGTCTGGGCCGTGCGATAACATTCTTCGGGAGAGGCCACTGGAATGCTGGACCAGATGGAGGGCGTGAGCATCATATCGGCGCCGCACAGGCGACAGATCTTGGCCAAAACCGGAAAGTTGATGGTGGGCAACAGGGCCAACATGTGGGACACATGTAGTAGCACCGGCACGTTCACCTGTGGGTCCTCGGCCACGACCCGCAACATGGAGGGCCCGGCGGAATAGGCCAAGAGCAACCCCAGGGCGCCATCGCGGCAGGCCCGCCGCGCCTTTTCCAACACCCGATCCACTTCGTCGGTGATGCTCACCATATAGAGCATCCTCTGCCCCGTCTTTTGCTGGGCCCGGTCGATGGCCTGGAGCACGGCCTTGAGCCGCGCGTCGAAGGAGCAATTGTCCAGCTCGCTGCACATTTCGTCGTCTTTGCACAGATCGGCGCCTCCCAGGGCCGTTTGGTAGACCTGGTTGGCCGTCTCATCGGGCGACATGCCCATTTTGGGCTTGATGATATGGAGCACCAAGGGGCGGTCATGGACCCCCAAAATCTCGCGGACGCCGGGCACGCCGAACTTGGGGCCCTGAAATTTGGCCGCCAGCTTCTGGGGGATATAGATATCCAACAGCCGCAACTTGGTGGGGAAGGCGAAGCAGTTGCCGGCGATGGACAGCAGCAGCATGGGCACGTTAACGTTGACATCCCAAGCCGCCGTGGAAAAGCCAAGCTGGATGATGGCCTTCTTGGTCCCCCGGGGCGCCGGGATCTCATAATAGCCCAGCACTTTGCTGCTCAGCCGCTCCCGCACCGCCGGCGTCTCTTCGTGGATCTCCATCCAGCTGGCGGTGGAGCCCTCCAGGGCCAGGCGTTGCACCTGTTCCAGGTGGTCAATGAAATCGGCATCCACCTCGTCCACCGTGTCTTCGATGTAATAGGTGCCGACGATAAAGTGATCGTCGGGGATCACACTCTCCCACATATAGTTGAACATGTGGGGATCGAAAATTTGTTTAACCATGATATCCTCTCAAAAATGATATAGAAGGAACGGAGATCAGCCCAAAAGCGCCTCGCGCACCAAGGCCGAGGATGCCATGGCATCCCCTTGGGCGATGGCCTGGGCGATGCGCTCGCGGCCGATTTTATCGAGCAATCCGTGCAGCCCTTGGATCCACTTGATGCTCTCCGTGGCAGCCCGCAGGCCGTTCTCGCGATAGGGGAAGATGTCCAGGGCGTACCAACCCTGATAGTTCAGGCGGTCCAGCCAGTAGAGCAGCTCCAGCATCTCGATGGTGTGCACCGAGCCGACGGTCATGTCATCATCCCACAATCGCCAGTTGTCGTTGAAATGCATGTAGAACAGCTTGTTGCCGAAATACTGGAGCAGCGCGGCGGATTCGGCCGCGTCCTCGTAGGCCATCAGGGCGTGGCCCACGTCGATCATCGCGCCCACGTTGGGCTTGTTCACCTTCTCGATGAGCAGCAGGGTCTTGCCCACGGTGGCGATGAAACAATGGGTGCGGGGCTCTTTGGGCTTGTACTCCAGCACCAACTTGACCTCTGGCAGATGCTCGGCGCATTCGATGGTGCCCTCGATGATCCGGTCCCAGGCGGCCAGGAAATCGGCCTGCAGGGGATAATCGTAGCCATCCTGCCCGAACCAGAGATCCACCACCTCACAATCCAGTTGTCGCGCCCATTCCATGGACTTTTTCACTTCCTGGATGGCGGCGCGGCGGATGGCCGGGTCGTTGCTGGAGAAGGCGCCCCAGCCCCATTTGCCCGAAGCCCAGATGTCCGGCGTCACACAGGTGACCACCAGGCCGGCATCGCGGATCTGGCGGCGCACCTGTTCCACATTGTTGTCGTTGACGTGCCACAGGCCGACGACCTCCACACCGCTCAGCCCTTCGACCTGGGTGGCCGCCCGGATCAGCTGTTCCGTGGTCAGGCGTTCGCCATAGCCGGAAAGGACATAGCGATCTGCGCAGGCGTTGAACGTGTTGATATTGGCGGAGAAACGTAGAGTGCTTGGCATGTGCAACCCTCCTCGCGCACATTTGGGGGCACGGTGCGCCTGGGCCCCGCGCCCGTGGGCCGGCTAAATCACACGATCGCTCCCGCCATCGATGGGCACCTGGGCGCCGGTTGTCTTGGCGAAAAGCGGCCCACACATCTCGGCGGCCAGTTCGGCCACATCGTGGCTGGTGATCTCGGTTTTGAGGAGATTGTTCTTCTTGTATTGCTCCACCGTCATGCCGTAATGCTTGGCCCGGGCCTGCAGCACCTCCTCGGTCCAGATGCCGGTATCAAAGACGGCGTGGGCGTGAAAGATGTTGACGCGGATGCCGTCCTTGGCCCATTCCAAAGCCGCCACCCGCGCCAATTGGGTGAGGGCGGCCTTGGAGCAGGAGTAGGCGGCGGCGCCGGGGCCGGGCGCTGCCACGTTGCGCGAGCCGTTCACCGCCACGCGCCCGTTGCGCGGCGCCACCTTGAGCAGCGGATAGGCCTCGCGCAGCATGATGAGCCCGGCATCCAGGTTGATGCGCATCACCCGTTGCCACTCGGCCAAGGAAAGGGCGGCGATCTCACAGCCCGCCGGAAAGATGCCGGCGTTGAGCACCAGCATGTCGAGCCCACCAAAGGTCTCCACCGCCCTCTCCAGTGCCTGGCGGACGGCGTCTTCGCTGGTCACATCGCAGACCAGGCCCAGATAATCGGGCCGCTGGAACAGGTCCACGATGCGAGGGTTGATATCCAGGCCCACCACGGCCGCGCCCCGGGCCAGAAATGACTCGGCGCAGGCCCGGCCGATGCCGGAGGCGGCGCCGGTGATGAGGGCGACCTCGCCGTTAAAGACCGAGGTGGGCGCGGGCTGGGCGGCCTGCGCCGCCATCCGCTGCGCGAACGCAGTTGCCCCGGCGGCATCCGTTGCCGTTACGCGGTAAACCTGGGCGACCTCCGCCGCCTCCAGGGCGGAGCGGCCGAAGGTGCACACTCCGATCCCGGCCACCCAAAGGGCGCCGCAAACTTGGGCCGTCGGGACGGACTCGGCCAAGCATGCGCTCCGACGCAGGTCGGGCTGGGCCGCGAGGATAAGCGGGACGCCGGCCGCGGCAGAGAGTTCCTGGCGCAGGGCCGCCAATGGGTAGCGATGTCCCAGAGAGGACATCTCGCGCCCTCCTTTTTACTTTTGGCTCTGGACGGTTTCGTTAAAGATCTCTTGGGCCTGGTCCGGGGTGGCGTTCTCATGGATGATCGCCCGCAGCGCCCGTGCCATGGCCACCGGATGGGGGTTCTGCCACACGTTGCGCCCCAGGTTGATGCCGACGGCGCCGCGCTGCATGCCGTCATAGACAAAGTTGAACACCTCGCGCTCCGTCTCGCACTTGGGGCCGCCGGCGATCACTACAGGCACCGGGCAGCCGCGCACCACCTTGTCAAAGTTCTCGCACCAGTAGGTTTTGACCATGGTCGCCCCCAGTTCCGCGCAGATGCGGCAACAGAGGGCCAGGTAGCGGGCATCGCGCTTTTCCAGTTCCCGGCCCACGGCCGTCACCGCCATGACCGGGATGCCGTAATCCTCACATTCGTTGACCAGGGTGGATAGGTTGTGCAGGGTCTGCTTCTCGTATGGCGTGCCGATAAAGACCGAGACGCCCACTGCCGAGGCGTTCAGGCGGATGATCTCCTGGATGGAGGTGGTGACGATCTCATCGGCCAGATCGTGTCCCACCATGCTGGTGCCCCCAGAGACGCGCAGAATGATGGGCTTGCTGTTGACCGGATCGATCACGGCGCGCAGCACGCCACGGGTGCAAAAGAGCGCGTCATAGTAGGGATAGAGCGGGGCGATGGTCTCGGCGGGTCGCTCCAGGTTGGTGGTAGGACCCTGAAAATAACCGTGATCGATGGGCATAAAGAAACACTTGCCGTCTGGCCCCACCAATCTGGCGAGGCGATTCCGTTTTCCCCAATCCATGATAAATTTCCTCCTTTTGTAGGTACAAAAACCTTATTGAGATGAAACCATGGCACATAGCCGCCCGTCATGCCGGCCGGACGATGATGTAGCCATGCTCGATGAGCCAATGATGAAATTCGTAGGTGGTGTGGATGCAGGACTTTTGGCAGATGCTCCGGATCTGTTCGTACTGGGCCGAGTTCGGCGCGGCCTCGTCCAACAAGAGTTGGATCGGGCAGCGGATATCCCGGCAATACTCCCGGCGCTGGTATTCACGATAGCCCTCAAGGGTGGTCATGTTGTGCTCCTTTACTGCGGGCGGCTGAGGTTGACTTTGAAATCGTACCGGTCGCCGCGCCAAACGGCCTCCAAGTACTCCACGGGGACTCCATCGGCACCGTAGGTGATGCGCTCCGCATACATCACCGGCGCGCCCTCACGAATCTCCAGCAGGTTGGCCTCCCACGCTGTGGCCCCCCGGGCGCGCAGGATCTCGCGCCCCGACCAAAGGTGAAGCCCATAACGGCCTTCCAATAGGTTATAGAGGGACGCGGAGAGGTCGTTCTCGTCCAGCTTGGGACATAGCGTTGCCGGCAGGTGCGCCGTCTGGATGCTCAGGGGCACCCCTTCCACCACGCGCAGGCGGCATAGCACATACACCGGCGCCTCGGGCGCAATCTCCAGGGCGCGGGCGACGTGCGCCGCCGCCGGCAAAAGCTGCACCGAGAGTACCCGGGTGAGGAGCGGCCAACCGCGCCGGCGCATGTCTTCGGTGGTGGAGACCAGCTGGGTCAGCTCCTCCTCAAAGCGGCGCACCGGCGCAAAGGAGCCCACCCCCTTGCGCCGATAGATCAACCCCTCCCGCTCCAGCTGGTCCAGGGCATGGCGCACCGTGGCGCGGCTCAGGCCATACTTTTCGGCCAGCTCGTTCTCGGAGGGGAGTTGGTAGACCTCATCTTGGGCCCGCCGCTCCGCGATCTCCTGGCGCAGGATCTCGGCCAATTGCTCGTAATAGGGAATGGGGCTATTTTTATTGATGGTGGCCATGCTCACCTCCGCGCAAGACCTGATTGGCAAGCACCGCAGCCAATAGCTTGTATGCTTGTAACTACATGGTATCACTCTTTGGCGAGCGTGTCAAATCCTACGTCTCCAGGGTATCGTGCACGTATGGGCAAACCCCATCCTTGCCCGTTCCTTCGCAAGGCTCTTGCCAGAGCGGTGCGCCCCCTTCGGTCGAGAACCGGCATCTGTGGCAAGCCCGCGACGCGGGCTGGTGCAGAGCCGTCGGATGCCGCGTTGGCTTATTGGGCCTCGGCGCATCCTTGGCGCCTGCGCAAGCGCGCCAGGCGTTTCTCGCCGGCGATCTCGGCCAGGCGCAGGGCGTTGTTCTTGATCCGCGCCAGCACCTCCGGCTTGAATAGGGCCATCCATTCCTTGGGCACCCCCGCCGCGCCGTTCAAGGCGCCCGAGAGCATGGCCGCCCGGCCGGCGATGGTGTCCGAATCGCGCCCGATGTTGGTGCCGCCGATGGCTGCCTGGCGCACATCGCCCCGGGCGATCTTGAACATGGCCAGCGCCAGGGCCCAGAGCTCCAGCGGGTCAATCATGTGGTAAAAGAGACACTTCTCATAAAGCTCCGGCCGGGCGGCGAGGACGTCATCATATTCGTCGGCCACCTCCAGCGTGAAGCTCAGGTACTCGCCGGCCGTCTTGAAGGGGCGCTCATCAAAGGTGCGCAGCGGGGTATCGCCGGCCGCCCGAATCGCCGCGTCCAGCACGCTCGCCACGGTGGCTTGGGGGCGGAACGCCTCGGCCACGGTGGCCGCCAGCATCGTCGCCGCCAAGTTGTCGGTGCCGCGTTGGTACATGTAGGCGATGGCGGTGGCATCCTGGGCCGCGTATTCGGGATCGCAGGCGTGATAGATGCCCACCGGCTCCATGCACATCACGGTGGAGCCGGTGACGACGCTCCAATGGCCGGTGATGCGGGGATCCCAGCCCTGGCAGATCAGATCGTAGGCATGGCCCATGCACAGGGCATAAAAATGGTCGCGGTTCAGCCGTTCACGCCAGGTTTCGCCAAAGTGCCGGGCCATCACCGGCAGGCCGTTGCGGCCCAGGTAGGTCTCGACGAGCAACATGGCCATCTGGTTGTCGTCTTCGCCCTCCAGCCGGGAAGGATCCAACACGGTGCGCACGCCGCCGGGGTATTTCTCGTCGATCTCCCAATAATGCCGGCCCTCCACCACCGAGCCCATGGCGTTGCCGATGGCCCCCGCCAACAGGCAGCCATAGACCTTATCCGCCAACAGGGAAAGCTCGCCAGAGGGCGTGGTCTGCAGCTTTTCCATGTCGGCGATGATGGCCCGCTCGGCCGCGAGCCGCCGGCGCACCACCTCTTCGATCTCCAGCCAGGGCGCAACCAACGGCTCGGCCCAGGCCTGCCACTCTGCCGGAAAAGCCTCGCTCCCCGCCAGCGCCCCCAGGATGGCGCCGCCGATGATGGCCGGCACCGGGTGCCCTCCCGTGCTGGCGTCGTACCAGGAAAAGGGCGTCGCCGCCGTCATCAGCGCCATGAAACGCACCGCGTTCGTGGCATAGACGCGCAGCAGGGGCAGAACGTACATCATCGGGTTATACCCGATCCAATTGGTGTCGTTGCGCCCGTCGCCGCGCCCGCCACAGGTCATCCACCATTCGGCAAAGGCGACCTCGTCCACTTGCTGGCGGCGCGCCGGCATCCGCAACAAGTGGTTGAGTTGATAAAATACGTCCTTGCAATGGCGATGGGCGATTTTGAGCACCGTCTCGATGATGCTTTCGGGGGTCGCCGCCGGGTCCAAGGCCGCGGCGATGCCCGCCGCGCAGAGGGCCGCCCAATCGGCGCCCTCCCGAGGCTGGGTCAC
>DAOTZU010000287.1:0-4213 GCA_034433995.1 Anaerolineae bacterium | reverse complement strand
ATGCTCATCAGATCGTTGCGCAGGGCGGCGACGGCCTTTTCCATCCGCTCCTCAAGCTCTAGAAGAAGATCATCAATCATGGGTGCACCTCCCGTAAGTCTGGCACAGACGCGGTGAGGGGGCTGCCGCTAGGCTCCGGCGGGTTCAGCCGCTTCACTCGAGACGATGGTGCCGATGGGCTCGCCGGCGATAGCGCGGGCCAGGCTATCGGGCGGGCTGAGCTTGAACACCATCAGGGGCAATTTATTATCCATGCACAGCGAGAGGGCCGTGCTATCCATGACCTTGACGCCCATGTTCAACGCCTGGATGTACGATAGGCGCGCAAAGCGTTTGGCGTGGGGATTCACCAAGGGATCCTCGTCATAGATGCCGTCCACTTTGGTGGCCTTGAGCAGGATCTCGGCGCCGATCTCCATAGCGCGCAACGCGGCGGCGGTATCGGTGGTGAAATAGGGATTGCCCGTGCCGGCGCCAAAGATCACCACGCGCCCCTTCTCCAGGTGGCGAATGGCCCGGCGGCGGATGTACGGCTCGGCCACCTGCCTCATCTCGATGCCCGTCTGCACACGGGTGAACACGCCCATGCGCTCCAGGGAATCTTGCAGGGCCATGGCGTTGATCACCGTGCCCAACATGCCCATGTAATCCGCCGTGGCGCGATCCATGCCCCGGGCCAACGAAGCACCACCGCGCCAGATGTTCCCCGCGCCGATGACGATGGCCACCTCCACGTCCAGATCCACCACCTGTTTGATCTGGGCCGAGACCTCATCCACCTGGGCGGGATCCACGCCAAACCCGGAGGGCCCGGCCATGAAATCGCCGCTCAGTTTGAGCAATATCCGTTTGTATCGCGGTCCCGCCATTCCTTGCCCCCTTTGCTGGCCCACGCTGGCCGCCAAGCCCCTTGCTCAGCCGATCTGAAAGCGCGCAAAGCGACGGATCACCACGTTCTCACCCAATTTGGCGATGACCTCCATCAACAATTGCTGGATGGTTTTGCCCTCATCTTTGATAAAGGGCTGCTCCAAGAGGCACTTTTCCTGGTAGAACTTGGCCAATTTGCCCTCGATGATCCGCTCGATCATCTCGGCCGGCTTGTTCTCGGCGGCGAGCTGCGCGCGATATTGGGCCTTTTCGGCCTCCAGTACCTCGGCGGGAATGTCTTGCCGCGAGACGTAGCTGGGGTTGGCCGCCGCCACCTGCATGGCCAGGTCGTGGCAAAAAGACTGGAAGAGCTCGGTGCGGGCCACGAAATCGGTCTCGCAGCACACCTCGACCAGGGCGCCCAACTTGTTGCCCGCGTGGATATACGCCTCCACGCGGCCATCCGTGGCCTCTCGCTCGGTCTTTTTGGCCGCAGCGGCCAGGCCCTTGGCTTGCAAGATCTGCGCGGCCTTTTGCAGATCGCCGCCCGTCTCATCCAATGCCTTTTTGCAATCCAACACGCCCGCCCCAGTGAGCTGGCGCAGTTCTTTGATCATTTCCGTGGTCGCCATGATGGGCAAATCCTTTCTATGAAGCGATCATGTGGGATATTGTCGAGCGAGCCGGGGTCTGGCCCGGCTCGCTCTTTTGTGCGTACTACAGGTCGAGATCATCCTCATCGTCAATGATGATCTCTTCGTCCTCCGTGCCGGTGGAGGCATACGCCTCCTCCGCCACGGGCGCGGCGGGGGCTTCTGGAGCGCCTTCCTCCTCCATCACCACGCCCCGCATCTGCTGTCCTTCGATGACGGCATCGGCGATCTTGCTGGTGATGAGCAGAATAGCGCGGATGGCATCATCGTTGGAGGGGATAACATAATTAATGGGATCCGGATCGCAGTTGGTATCCACCATGGCGATGACGGGGATGTTCAGCCGGTTGGCCTCTTTGATGGCGATCTCTTCGCCCACAGTATCGGTGACAAAGAGAGCCTCGGGCAGGCGATGCAAGTTGCGCAACCCACCTAGACGCCGCTCCAGCTTGGCCAACTCGCGCAGCTTGAGGGTGACCTCCTTCTTGGGCAAAACATCCAGCTCGCCGTTATCGCGCTGCTTTTCCAGATCGAGCATATAGTCAATGCGCGAGCGGATGGTGCGAAAGTTGGTCAAAGTGCCGCCAAGCCACCGCTGGGTCACATAGGGCATCCCGCAGCGCATCGCTTGGGCCATGACGTTCTCTTGGGCTTGGCGCTTGGTGCCCACAAAGAGCACGTTGCCGCCTTCGGCGGCGATGTCGCGCGCGACCTCGTAGGCCTGTTCGAGGGCGCGAATGGTCTGTTGCAGATCAATGATGTGAATCCCGTTGCGCTCCGTAAAGATGTACGGGCGCATCTTGGGGTTCCACCGGCGCGCGCGATGGCCAAAGTGGACCCCGGCCTCCAGAAGCTGCTTCATACTGACGATGGGCACGTGAGTTCTCCTTCGTTTTGTTCACCCGCCCCCTTCCACTCAAGGCAGACCCCTGCCGACCGCCTGCATCTGGCGACCTTGGCCCCGGGTCGCCATGGGCAGAGATCGGCAGTGGCACGATGCCGTTGATCCAGAGGCGTGTTTGATGATTGATGGGCCAATGGCCCAGAGAAAAAGTATAGCATACGTTGCCAATGTGGGCAAATCAGATCTGTGTTTGCGCCAAAGGGCCCCCAAACAAACAGGGCAAGCCCGACGGCTTGCCCTGTTTGTATCAGGTCATGCTACTTGCGCGCCTGGCGTTGGCGACGCTGGGCCTCGGCACGGGCCTTTTCAAAGGCCACGGCAAAGGCGGTCAGGGCGCGCTCCGCAGGCGGCTCGGAGGCGGGCTGTTTGGCCGGGGTCCCCTCGGCTGCGGCATCTAGCTCTTTCATCGTCAAGGAGATGCGCCGTTTGCGGGGATCCACCTCCAGGATGCGCACCTCGACCTCGTCTCCCACGTGGAGCACTTCCGAGGGATGGTTCACATACCCCCAGGGCATCTGAGAGACGTGCAACAGCCCATCGGTCTGGGCGCCGATATCGATAAAGGCGCCAAAATCCACCAGGCGCACCACCCGCCCTTTGACCACCGTATCCGGTTGGAGGGCGCGCAGGGGGGTTTTGCTGCTCTGTTCCGCCGCAGGCAAAGTGAGGCTGATGCGGTTGTCCTCCGGTTCGATGCGCCGGACGACAACATCCAAAGTATCTCCCACTTTGAGGGTCTTGTCGAGGCCGGCGCGCTTCAGCACCGAGATATGAAGCAAACCATCGCGCCCCACACCGATATCCACAAAAGCCCCAAAGGTCACAATGTTCCGCACGCGCCCCTTGAGCTTCATCCCCGGCTGTAATTTTTCCAGCCCTTGAGCGCGAGGGCCGCCCTTGACGGCTTCTTGCTTCTGATCCTGCGGAGGAGCGGGAGCCGCCTCTACGGCAACTTCGGGGGCCGGGGCACTCTCCTCCACCGGGTCCCGCCGATCTTGTGCGTTCACTTCTTGACCATCCATCACTCCCCATCTCCCTGAAACATGATAACAGCCGCAACAATCTGCCTGCGGCCGTGTGGATTATCGCACAATCGCCCAGGCAAGTCAAATCTGCCCCACGTTTTTGCGCATTTTACGTTCGCACTATTGCCAGGAAAGAGAAAATGACATATAATGGGTGTAGGTCGCCGGGCCATCCGCGGCGTATCTCGGCGTGGGTTTATACGTCTATAACATTGCAAGAATAAACCGTCTCGGCAGGGGAACAGCGATGTCTTGGCCGCGCCTATTGACCCTAGTAGTCATGCTATCGCTCCTTGTGGGCGCGGTGCCCCTTGTCGCCCGTGCCGAAGGCGATGTCCCGCGATTGCTCGAAGCCCAACTCGTCACGCCGGGGGCGCTCCAGCCTGTGCCGGAGCGCTACTGGCTCTTTGTGCAGGCCACCTCACTGGCAGGATCCCCCCACCGTTATGTCCTCATGATTGCTAATCTCTCGCCTTGGGAGATGAAGGGCTTGCGCGTGCTGGATCGTTATCTCGCGCTGGATCCTGCGCGGGCCGAGGTGGATCGGGAGTGGGCCCCCCAGAAATTGGCGCCGCGGCAGGTGGTGGCGGTGGTGTTCGATTTTCCCGCCGATGCCTCGGCAAGGTATCATCAGCTCGAGATCACCCTCGCCGAAGGCCTGGGCACCATCCTGGTGGATTGCAACCCCCCCGGCACGACCAGCTCTTGGCGTGTCCCCTTGATTGCCGATCTGGAACGCTTTTTCGTTCCGCCCCTTGAGC
>DAOTZU010000286.1:0-16465 GCA_034433995.1 Anaerolineae bacterium | reverse complement strand
TTCGGTGGATTTGGTGGTGACTTCCCCTCCCTACAACGTGGATATCCATTACAATGCGCACAAGGATGACATCTCGTACGCCGAATATCTCACCTTCAGCCGTCAATGGCTGGGTCGCGTGTTCGAATGGCTCAAAGATGATGGTCGCTTGTGCCTTAATATTCCTTTGGACAAGAACAAGGGGGGCCAACAGAGCGTCGGCGCTGATTTGACCACCATCGCCAAGCAGATCGGCTTCAAATATCACGCCACCATCGTCTGGAATGAAGGCAACATCTCGCGCCGCACCGCTTGGGGGTCTTGGCTCAGCGCCTCGGCTCCTTATGTAATCGCACCCGTGGAGCTCGTTCTTGTGCTCTATAAACGGTTCTGGAAGAAACGGAACCGTGAGGGGATCTCGGATATTACCCGCGAAGAGTTCTTGGAATGGACCAATGGCTTGTGGACCTTCTCCGGCGAGAAAAAGTCCACTATTGGCCATCCTGCTCCTTTCCCTATCGAGTTACCTCGCCGGTGCATCAAGCTCTTTAGTTTTGTGGATGACCTCGTGCTCGATCCTTTCATGGGTAGCGGCTCCACTCTGATCGCCGCCTATCGGTCCGGGCGCAGGGCCATCGGCATCGAAATCGATCGTGAGTATTGTGCCCTTGCTTTGCGCCGGCTGGAGCGCGAAGCGGGTTTGTATGCTCCGTTACTTTTGTAATAACATGCGTCACGCGGAGGTTTCCATGGATTTTCCTACCACCCACATCGAACATCTGGAGCTCTCGCGCCTCATCATCGGCTCTAACTGGTTCCTGGGCTACTCCCACTATAGCGCCGCCAAGGACAAGTGGATCAAAGAGTATATGACGGTGGAACGCATCGCCGAGGTGATGGCCGTCTTTGCCCGCAACGGCATCAACGCGGTGATGTCCAGCCCCAATCCCACCTTGGCCCAGGCCATCCGCCTGGTCCAGGAGGAGACGGGGCGGGAGATCCACTGGATCTGCACCCCCGGCGGCGAGACGGTGGAGGACCTCCTGCCCGGCATCGAGCAATGCGCCGAGCTGGGAGCCAAGATCTGCATGCCCCATCAACATTGGACCGATGGCAACCTGGTGGTCAACGAGGGACGCATCATCGGCCTGGAACGGGTGACGGAGCGCATCCGCCAATTGGGGATGATCCCCGGCCTCTCCACCCATCGCCCGCAGACGGTGGTGGTCTGCGATAAAGCCGGCTACGACGTGGCCACTTACATCCAGATCTATAACGCCATCGGGTTCCTCTGCCAGGTGGAGACGGATTGGATCGCCCGGGTGATCAACCGCACGCCCAAGCCGGTGATGGTGATCAAGCCGCTGGCCGCCGGGCGCATCAACCCGCCCACGGGGCTCAGTTTTGTGTTCAACTCCATCAAACCCAACGACCTGGTGTGCATCGGCACCTTGAGCACCTACGAGGCCGAGGAGGATATCTGCCTGGCGCGCGAGATCCTGGCCCATGGCGCCGCCACGGAGCAGGAGCTGACCTATTCGCGCAGCAAGGCCGACCTGGTTCACTAGCCCCGGCGATAGCCGGCATCCCTCTCCCGGCAGGGCGAGGCGGCCAGCCATCCCTCTCCCCCTGGGGGAGAGGTTAGGTGAGGGGAAGACCAGGGCATAGGCTCACCACTCACCCCTGCCCTCTCCCCGGAGGGGAGAGGGGAGTCAGCCATCCCTCTCCCCTTGGGGGAGAGGCCAGGTGAGGGGGAAGACCAGGGCACACGCTCGCCCCTCACCCCTGCCCTCTCCCCAGAGGGGAGAGGGGAGTCAGCCATCCCTCTCCCCTTGGGGGAGAGGTTAGGTGAGGGGGAGACCAGGGCGCAGGCTCACCCCTCACCCTTGCCCTCTCCCCGGAGGGGAGAGGGGGCACATTATTGAAAGGAGCCCAAACCATGGAACGCATCCCGGTCCCGTACGATCATCAGTTGAACAAGACTCTGGCCCGTCTGGCCAATCCGGGCCTCCTCCTGGCCGCCACCAAGCCCGACGGCTCATCCAACGTGATGACCATCGGCTGGGGCACGGTGGGGATCATCTGGGGGCGGCCCATCTTTATCGTGTTGGTGCGCCCCTCGCGCTACACCTACGAGTTCATCGAGGCTTCGGGGGCGTTTACGGTGAACGTGCCCTCGGAGGAGCTGCGCCAATGGGTGGGCTTTTGCGGCTCGCGCAGCGGGCGAGAGGTGGATAAATTCGCCGCCTTCAACATCACCACCTCCCCAGGGCAGCGCGTCGCGGCGGTGACCATCGATCCTTGCCCCATGGTCTATGAATGCAAGGTGGTGCACCACAACGATGTGATCCCCGCCCATTTGGATCCCGAGGTGGAGCTGGGGGCATACAAGGGATCGAACTATCACCGCCTCTACTACGGCCAGATCCTCGGCGCCTACGCGGCCCCGGATTACTGAGCCGCGGGCGCCATCAGCTCCATGGAGCCGGCCATGACCAGATCACTGGCAGCGGATATCCTGGTGGTGGGAGGCGGGACGGCGGGTTGCGCGGCAGCCATTGCCGCGGCCCGGCGCGGGCATAGGGTGCTCTTGGTGGAGGAGGCCAACGCCCTGGGCGGGACGGCCACCACCGGCGGCGTGAATGAATGGTACGCCCATCTCAACGGTCTGGGCGATATCTGGCAACGCCATGTGGAGGAACTGCGCCGCTATGGCGCCCAGTATGGTCGCTTCTTTAACAGCGAATACGCCAAGATCGTTTGGCAACTTTTGGCTGAGGAAGCCAATGTGGATATTTTGTTCCATACCACCCTCGCAGGGGTGGAGAAAGACGGCGCCCGCCTAACCCGCGCCCACCTGCTCGCTTGCAGCCAACCACTGACCGTTGAAGCCCGCTATATGATCGACACCAGCGGCGAGGGCGACCTGGCAGCCCTGGCCGGGGCCCCATTCATGAAGGGCCATCCCCAAACAGGACGCACCCTTCATATGACCCTCACCTTCATCCTGGCCGATACGGGCCGGCCGGTGCAACCTCATCTGCCCGCTGGGCTGGAGGAGATCAAGACCCAAGAAGAATTGCCCGGCCTGAACGCCCACATCAAATTGCCGGATAACCGGGTCTATTGCAACATGACCAAGGTGATGGGTCTGGATCCCACCGACCCCCTGGATTTGAGTCGGGCCGAACGCGAGGCGCGCAGACAGTTGGCCCGCGTGGTGCATTATCTGCAACGCACCCATTATCCCACCCATGTGCTGGTCTCCTCCGGCGCACGGATCGGCATCCGCGAGGGGCGACGGATCGTGGGCGATTACATCCTCACCGAGGAGGATATCACCGGCGACCGGCCGCGCGATTTCCCCGATGGCGTGACGGTGGCCACCGCTCAGATCGATTTTCACAGCCTGACCAAACCGGGCCATGTCGGTTGGCGGCAACGGGTGGAGCCTTATGCCATTCCTTTCCGCTGTTTGATCGCCAAGGGCTTGAGCAACCTGCTCATGGCCGGCAAGTGCATCAGCGGCGACCAAGTGGCCCATTCCAGCTACCGCATGACACCTACCTGCTGCGCCATGGGCCAGGCCGCGGGCACGGCGGCGGCGCTGGCCGTGGAGGGCGGCTGCACCGATATCCGCCAAGTGGATATCGCCCGTTTGCGCGCCGAGCTGGCCCGCGCCGGGATGGAACTGGACCCCGCCCGCCATCAAGCCTTTGCAGCGGAGCCCTCCCCTGACCCCACCAAGGGAGCCTAAGCTCCGGCCCGTGCCCGCCTTAGCAAGCAGCGAGAGCCGCATACCGGCTGCATTCTCTGAGTAGGAGGAGGTTCCCATGAAGATCCATCATTATACCGCTGTGCCTGCCCAACCGGTGGAGGGATCGCCGGGCGTCACCATCCGCTGGGTGTTGGGCAGGAACGTGGGCACGCCCAATTTCAGCACCCGGGTGATAGAGGTCGAGCCGGGCGCCAGCACCGAGCGCCACGGCCATCCTTGGGAACACGAGGTGTTCATCTTGGAAGGACAAGCCACGGTGTGGCACGCCGACGGCGAAACCCTTGCCGGGCCGGGAAGCTGCGTGTACATCTCGCCCTATGAGATCCACGAATTCCGCAACACCGGCGATACCCTTTTGCGCCTGATTTGTATCGTGCCCAACACCATGCCGCGGCTGGGCTGAAGGTGGGGCCAGAGACGCATATTTGACGTGCCCCCATGGGCAGATATACTTGAATCAAGTGCGTATCATCTCTCCGAGCCACAGGGCCTAAAGACACCGTCCATGGCCTGTGGCCGCAGTGGACAAGGATCCTTGTCCCAACGGTGTGAGGGGAAACCCTCCCGCCCCCCGGATTTGGAAAGGAGAGGCTGAGCGACGCGGCGCGGCCGGCGTCCTTCCAATCCTGGGAGGCGCCGGCTTTTTTGCCAAAGGATGACAGCGGTGCAAGTGATTTGGGAAGGTTTCGGCCAGGCGCTGCGCCTGTTGGGTTCGGGAGATCCTCAGGTCTGGCGGGTGGTCTGGCTCACGTTGCGCGTCTCGGGGACAGCGCTGCTGATCAGCGCCCTCTTGGGCGTGCCTTTGGGGAGCTTGCTGGCGCTCAAACGTTTCTGTGGGCAGCGCCCGGTGGTGGCCCTGCTTTACACGGGGATGGGCCTGCCGCCGGTGGTGGTGGGATTGGGCGTGTATCTGCTGCTTTCGCGGAACGGCCCCCTGGGAAGCTGGGGCTGGCTCTTTACCCCACGGGCCATGATCCTGGCCCAGGTGATCATCTCGCTGCCTTTAGTGGCGGGGTTCACCATGTCCTCGGTGATGGGGGTGGATGCCAACCTGCGCCAACAATTGCGTGCCCTGGGCGCCAGCGATCGCCAGGCCACCTGGACCATCCTGCGGGAAGCAAGATCGGGGGTGATCGTCTCGTTGGTGGCCGGGCTGGGCAGCATTATCTCCGAGGTGGGCGCCGTGATGCTGGTGGGCGGCAATATCGAGGGCAGTACCCGTGTCTTGACCACGGCCATCGTCCTGGAGACGCGCAAGGGGAATTTCGAGCTCGCCATCGCCCTGAGCCTGATCCTGCTGGCGCTGACCCTCGCCGCCAACGCGGCCATGCTGTCGCTCCAGGGGAGGCGAGCATGGGAGTGAACCCCTTGGCCTACACGTTGCAGCAGGTGCGCAAGGTCTACGGCCAGCGCCAAGTGTTGGCCATCGAGGAGCTGCACATCCACCACGGCGAGATCTTTTGCCTGGTGGGCCCCAACGGCGCGGGCAAGAGCACGCTGCTCAGGCTGCTCAACTTTATCGAGCCGCCCACCTCTGGCCAGATCTTTTTCGATGGCCAACCGGTCAATGGCCACACGCCCCTGTCCCTGCGCCGGCGGGTGACCACCGTCTTTCAACGGCCCATCCTCTTGAGCGGCACGGTGGAACAGAACGTGGCCTATGGGCTGCGTCTGCGCGGCGTGCCCGACGCCCTGGCCAAGGCCCATGCCGTCTTGGAGCGGGTGGGGCTGGCGGAGCTGGCCCGGGTGGCGGCCAAAACCCTCTCCGGCGGTGAGGCGCAGCGGGTGGCCCTGGCGCGGGCCATCGTCCTGGAACCGGAGGTGCTGCTTTTGGATGAGCCGACGGCCAATCTCGACCCGTACAACGGCGCCCTCATCGAGCAGATCATCGCCGAGCTGAACCGGGAACGGGGCACCACGCTGGTCTTGGTCACCCATAACATCTTTCAGGCCAAGCGGTTGGCCCACCGGGTGGCGCTGCTTTTGGGAGGAGAGTGTGTGGAGGTGGCCCCGGCGGAGCGCTTTTTCAGCGCCCCCAACGATCCCCGCGCCGCCGCGTTCGTGCGGGGAGAGATGGTTTTTTAGTGGAAATCTGTGGCCTAGCCCCTTGTGGGCGTGGGGCGACGGGCAAGGCCCCAGGTTGCGGGTGTGTGACCCTGGGGGGCGTCGCCGGTGCCGCAACACACCCAGAGTGAGGAAAGATGCCTTTCCAGGATACTTGCGGTCGCGCGATCGAATATCTGCGCATCTCGGTGACGGACCGCTGCAATCTGCGTTGCCGTTACTGCATGCCCGCCCAGGGGGTGCCCTTTCGCCCCCACGACGAGATCCTGCGCTATGAGGAGATCGTTCAGGTGGTGCGGGCGGCGGTGGGGCTGGGCATCACCAAGTTCCGGCTGACGGGCGGCGAGCCGTTGGTGCGCAAGGGAATCGTGGAGCTGGTGGCCATGTTGGCCCGCATCCCCAGCGTGCAAGACCTGGCCATGACCACCAACGGCACCCTTTTGTCCCACTATGCTGAGGCGTTGGCCCGAGCCGGCCTCAGGCGGGTGAACATCAGCCTGGATACCCTGGACGAAGAGAAATACGCCCAGCTCACCCGTGGCGGCCGCCTGGCCGATGCCCTGGAGGGGATCCACAGCGCCGAGCGGGCCGGGCTGAGGCCGGTCAAGATCAACACCGTGGTGGTGCGCGGCTTGAACGATGATGAGGTAGTGGCCCTGGCCCGATTGACCCTGGAACACCCCTGGGAGGTGCGCTTTATCGAGCTGATGCCTGTGGGCGATGGAGGGGAAGGCTGGCAGGGCGAGGCGGTGCCCGGCGCCGAGGTGGCCCAACGGATCGGCGCCGCCCTGGGAGAGCTTGCGCCGGCCGAGGGCACCCTGGGCAACGGCCCAGCCCGCTACTACCGCTTACCCGGCGCCAAGGGCACCCTCGGGTTCATCACCCCGCTGAGCGAGCATTTTTGCGCCCAGTGCAACCGCATCCGTTTGACCGCCGATGGCCATCTGCGCCCATGCCTTTTGGCCGATGGCGAGATCGACGTAAAGGCCGCCTTGCGCCGGGGAGCCGATCTGGGCGAGATTCAGGCGCTCCTCTTGCAGGCCATCGCGACCAAACCCGATGGGCATCATTTGCGCGAGGCATCTCCCCCCAAGGGACGGGGGATGTCCGAGATCGGAGGCTAGAGATGGAGCTCACCCATGTGGATGGCGCCGGCCGGGCACGGATGGTGGATGTGACGGAAAAGGCCGAGACCCAACGCGTGGCGGTGGCGCGGGGCGAGATCGTGATGCGGCCCGAGACCTGCGCCCTCATCGCCCGCAACCAGGTGGCCAAGGGCGACGTCTTGACCGTGGCCCAGGTGGCGGGGATCATGGCCGCCAAACAGACGGCCCAGCTCATCCCCATGTGCCATCCCCTCCTGTTGACGGGGATCGAGGTGCACTGCGAGCTTGTGGAGGCGGAACACAAGGTGGCCATCTCGACCAAGGTGACCACCACCGGCAAGACTGGCGTGGAGATGGAGGCCCTGACGGCGGTGAGCGTGGCTGCCTTGACCATCTATGACATGTGCAAGGCGGTGGATCGGGGGATGCGCATCCAGAATATCCGCTTGGTGCGCAAGAGTGGCGGCAAAAGCGGCGAGATCGTCTTGGAGGAGGACGCGGGATGCACGTGAGGGCGGCGGCGATCACCGTGAGCGACAAGGGTTATGCGGGCCTGCGCCAGGACCGCAGCGGCCCGCTTTTGGCCAAACTCCTGGCAGAAATGGGCTTTGAGGTGGTCTTGACCACCATCGTCCCCGATGAGCGGGAGCAGATCGCGGCTCTCTTGCGCGATCTGGCCGACGGGGGCAAGGTGGAGCTGATCATCACCACCGGCGGCACGGGCGCCGCCCCCCGGGATGTGACCCCTGAGGCCACCCGGGATGTCATCGAGCGGGAGATGCCCGGCCTGGCTGGGCTGTTGCGCAGCGAGGGCTACAAAGTGACGCCCTTGGCGGTGCTCTCCCGTGGGGTGGCGGGCATCCGCAAGGGCACCTTGATCCTCAACCTGGCCGGAAGCCCCAAAGCTGTGCAAGAGGGGATGGAGATCCTGCGGCCCGTCTTGCCCCACGCCTTGGAGATGCTCCTGGGCGAGAACCTGGAACACACGAGCCATTAGAGCGCGCAAGCCGTGTTCGGCCGCATCTGCCCCAACGTGACGGTGTTTTATGTCGTGTGAAGGTGGGTCACCGCCTTGGGGATGTAGGCGTCTTCTCAGGAGGAGGGTGTGCCATGAAGGTGCTTCTGTGGCTGCGCAGCCAGGGCAAGTACGACTGGAAACAAGAGGTACGCGAATTCGCCTCTCTCCCGGCCGTGGGGGAATGTGTGACCTTGGGCGCCAACGCTCCCTGGTACATCGTCCAATTAGTCGTCCACACGCCCGTTGCCGCCGAGTGCGCGGCCGAGGTCTATGCCATGCAGGTGGAGCGCGACGCCATCAAGCAGCAAGCCTTCCGGAGCAAACCCCAATCCCCGTAAAGGCTGCGCGCCACCTCTCTCATGGGCCAGCCGGCTTTTTCCGGCTGTAGCGGCGCTTGTGGTGCAGGCTTTTGGGTGGCATGGGCTTGCGTTCTCTCCGGCCGCGCGCAGGCCGTTTTGCGGCGCTTGGCGCGTGCGCGCCGGTGCGCGTTTGGAAGGTGGCCGCGCGCGCCGTGTGATGCCGTTTGATCGCGGCCACCACCTGGCCCACGCTAGGACGCCCGCCGGGGTGTTGGCGCACCGCCCGCAAGATCTCCCCCAGGCCCGGCGCGGCGTCAAATGCGGCCCGCACCGCCCGGGCGAATTGCTTGGCCTGTTCCGGCCCCAGCCCCAACGCCTCGGCCAAGGCATCCAAATGGCTCATGGCAGCGCCCTCTCTTCACCCGTGGGCTGTTCCACCAACGCAGAGCCCAGGGGCGGCACCGTCACCGTTACCCCCTCCACATCCACGATCTGAGACAGACGCGTCACACGTTCTCCGGCCAGATGCAACACCACCCGTTCGCCCAGGCGCGGGTCGCGCAGGAGCACCGTCTGCGGCGCGGTGGTCCAATTGGCCAGCACCACCCCCAGGCGGCCATCGGGGGCGCGCCAGGCGGCATGGAACACGGCCGGGATCTGATGGTCGTAGCCGCCCTCCTGCCAGCGCTCCGTGGCGATCCCCTCCACCTGGGCCGGGGCGAGCATCCGTCCGAACACCAAGAACTCCTTGGCCGGACCGCGGCGTAGCGCCACACTGGTGCGGAGCTGCTCCAACGCGTCATCGTTGGAGCCGACGTAAGGCTCGTAAGGGGCCCAGTTCCAGGTATCCTTGTTCAACAAACGGCCGTCATCTTGCAACACCGCGCCGGGGATCTCGCCGATGACCAGGTTGTAGGCGTTGCGGATGGGCAGGTGGTACGGCTCCGGCCCCGTGCCGAAACCGCCCTGGATGAGGATGAACTCGTGATACAGATAGTGGAACAGGGGCACAAACGTACGATCCGCCCGATGGCCCGGCGGCACGACCCGCACGTCGGTGATCTGAAAATAAGGCAGGAGCACCTCGTTACACTGGGCCTCCACCGAGAGGGCGATGGGCCTCTGGCCGCCGCTTTGGGCCAACTCCGCCTCTTGGAGCAGCCGGATCTGGCGCAGGAGCTGGGTCATGGTCTCTGTAAGCCACAAGCCGGGCACCGGCGGGTGGCCGTGGTCGGTGGAAAAGCAGGGGAAGGCCGCCGCGCCCACGTTCTGGTCAAAGAACTGCACCCAGTCCAGGCCCAAATCCACCACAGTGCGGATGAAATCCAGGGCTATCTGGCGGGTTTGAGGCACGGCCACGCAACAGGGATAGCTGGGCCGCCAGGTGCGGTCCCAAGATTCCGGCCAAGGCTGGCCTTCGGCGGTGCGGCAGATGCAGTGCTCACCGCCATGTTCGTGGAAATAAGCCTCGCCGTCGTAGCCGCTCCAAAAGTGGCCGACGACCCAACGGGTGCCGTTGCAGAAAGTGCCCACGTGCCAGCCGCGCTGACGGGCCAGGGCGCAGAACTCGCGCAAGGATTCCGCGCCGCCGGCCGGAGGAAAGCAATCGGGATAGATCCACGGGCCAGGCCGCTCCCAGGCCATGATCACCGGCACCAAGGGCGCACCTACCCGCCGGGCCACCCGCTCTAAAAGGGGGATGGCCCGGGGATAGGGCAAGAAGGCGGGGCTGGGATCCGTGGGGCCAAGATCCAGTTGCCCCTGGATGCGCAAGATGATGTGGGGCGGAGAATCCAAGAGCCAAGCGGGCACATCCCTTCGCCGGTGAAGGGGATGGGCGGCCCAGGGTTGCTGCAAGCTCCAGGCGCGGTACAGCTCGGCGGCAGCGCACCAATCCCCTTGGAAGCTGCCCAGGACGACGTCATATTCCAGCCGGCGCTCACCCCGGGTGGGCCAATCACCCACGTGGGCCAGGCCCAGGCGCAACCCCGGCCCGCGATGGACAGGCTTGATCAGTTTGAGCCGTCCGGCGCTATCCAGGCAACTGAGGTACAGCCCGGCGCGGTCGTTGTAATAGGCCAGGAACTGGGCGAAGGTGAGGCCGGGATAGTGCCCATGGTCCCCATTTTCCGGGCAAAGCTGCCAGGTGTGGGGGTGATCCGGCGGCAGGTCATGGGGTTGGGGAGCGCGCAGGAGCCGGCCGGGGCCATACGGCCAGAGGAGGGCCTCGCTGCCCGGCGCGCCGGCCAGATGGTAAGCCCCGGTGATAAAGGGGAACTGCACCTGGGTGATGCACAAGCCGGCGTCATTCTGGAGCGCCAAAGACCAATGGCTGAAGGGATCGCGAGGGCTGGCGCTGATGACGATGGTGACGTGCAGCTCCAAACCGGCCAGACGCCGAAAGGTGGCCACAAGCGTCTCCGCGCCCCGCCCCGCCGAAGCGCTTTGCCCCTGGGTGATGGTCACCGTCTCCGCCTGGCGCGAAGTGATCTGGCGGTAGCGGCGGGCCTCGTCCAGGTATTGGAGCACAAAAACCGGATCCTCATCCCCCGCGGCGATGAACTCTTGGTCAGGGGCGAAGCGGCTGCGCAGGGAGACAAGCCGGGCCGTCTGTGGGTCAAAGCCCAGCACATCGTTCGCCGTCTGCAAGCGAAGCCAAGTCTCAGCAACCATGTGAACCTCCGCAGCAGCGCAAAATATACATGATACTCAGTATATCCTGATATACTATCTGGAATTTGAAATGCCAGGAGAGTTTCCATTTATCCACCCTCGCTTGCCCCCATGTGCTGGTCACCATCCTAGATTGGCGCAGCGGGGGAGCAACCCGCGGCGGCATAGAGGGCCTCAAGCCGAGGCGCGATTTTTTCCCAAGAATAGTGCAGCTCCACAAAGCGCCGCGCCGCCATCCCCAAAACTCTTGCCCGGGCGCCATCGCGCAACAGCGTGATGACGGCCTCCGCCATCTGCGCCGGCGTATCCGCCAGGAGGGCATGTTCGCCAGGGATGAGGGCGATCCCCTCGGCGCCCAAGGTCGTGCTCACCAGGGGCAGCCCGGCGGCCATGGCCTCCAGAATCTTCAGCCGCGTGCCACCGCCCATGCGCAATGGGGCCACATAGACATCGGCGCCGCCAAAGTAAGGCAAGATATCGGGGACATAGCCCGTCAAGGTGACGCTGGGATCGGCCCGGAGGGACGCCAGCCGCGGATGGGGCTGTTTGCCCACGACGTAAAAGTGCGCCTCGGGCACGGCCCGGCGCACCAGCGGCCAACAGCGCCGGTAGAACCAGAGCGCTGCATCCACGTTGGGACGAAAGTCCATCTTGCCGGTGAACACCACCGCCGGATGGTGCAAGGGCAGGCTATCGGGCAAGCCGGGATGGTAGCGCTCCAGATCCACGCCATTGGGCACCACCAGGGGACGCAAGGTGTCATCCAGGGCCTTCAGGGCTTGAGCATCCGCCTCAGAGACGGCCACGAGACCATCGGCCCGGCGGCACGCTGCCCTTTCAAAAGCCCGCAGCCGGCGACATTGGATCCAGGAGTAGAGGGCCGCCGGCCAACGGGCGGGCAGGCGCAGGTCGGTCTCCAGGGCGCGCCGTTGGAGGAGGTATTCGGCGTTATGGGCATCCAAGATCATCTTGGGCGCGCGCGGCCCCAGCCATCCTCGCACCAGCTCGGCATAGGGCGCCATCTCCAGCCCCTCTACCTGGATCAGATCGAAGGATTCCTGCCGCAACAACGAGCGCAGGGCATCGGCATAGGCGGGGGAGGCTAGGCGCAGGGCCATATCGGGCCGGCGCGAGCGGAGCAGGTCCCACAGGCGCCGGCGCAGCGTGCGCCGGGGGGCGGGCACCAGGCACAAAGGATGACAGAGCTGGGCCAAGGGGCCGGGATCGGCGGAGGGCTCGCCGAAACTCAACAGGGCCACGTCATGCCGGCGCGCCACCTGTGCGATGAGGTTATAGTTGCGCAGCGCGGTTCCCTGTTCAGGGGGGAAGGGCAATTGCGGCGTGAGAAAGAGGATGCGCTTGCGGGCGGTGGGAACGGCGACCATGGCGTCCTTTCCGCCGGGGCCTAGCCCAGGCTATGGTAGAGGGCCAAAGTCTCTTGGGCGGCCTTGTCCCAGGAAAAAGTCGCCGCACGACGCAGCCCCTTCTCCACCAGGCTGGCGCGCAAATCGGGGTCATCCAAGATGCGCCAGATGGCGATGGCCAGCTCCTCCACGTTGTGGGGATCCACCAACAGGCCGGCATCCCCCACCACCTCCGGAAAGGCGGAGACGTTGGACACCACCACCGGCGTGCCACAGGCCATGGCCTCCAGCGGCGTCAAGCCAAAACCTTCATAGATGGAGGGGGCCACCAAGACCTCTGCCGCGTTATAAAGCCAAAGCAGCTCCTCCGAAGAGACGCGCCCCAGGAAGATGACCTCCTCCTCGAGCTTGAGCTCGCCCAACAATTGCATCACGTCCTCATAGAGCCAGCCCTTCTCGCCGGCCAGGACCAGCTTAACCGCCGGATGATAATGATCCAGCAGCCAGCGAAAAGCGCGCAAAAGGGTGGGCACGTTCTTGCGGGGCTCGATGGTGCTGACGAACAGGAGAAAAGGGCTATGGATGCCAAAACGGGCGCGCACCCGCCCGCGCACATCCTCCGACTTGATGGGCCGGTAGATGGGGCTGGCGGCCTCGTGGATCACGGTGATCTTGCGCTCCGGCACGCCCAACAGGCGCATGATGTCCTGTTTGGTCGCGTGGGAGACGGCGATGATGGCATCGGTGTGCAAGACGGCCTGGTCAATCTGGCCATAATAATGGGCGGCCTTCTTGGTGAGAAAATGGGGATAGAGCATAAAGACCAGGTCATGGATGGTGATCACCGAGGCACAGCTCCGTGGACGGCGCAAGGGCGGGATAAAGTCGGGGCTGTGCAACAGATCCAGCCGCAAGGGCGAGATCTCGATGGGTAGCGTAAACTGCTCCAGGCGATGATGGCTGGGGGTAAAAAGCAATCGCCGCTTGAAATTGGGGCGATGCAGGAGCGGTTCTTTGCTTTTGTAGCTCTGGAGGATGGTGAATTGGTCCTCCGTCTCACAACGCGCGAGACCTTCGATGAGCTGTAGAATATATTGGCTGATACCCGCCTGCCGATAATGCGTGAGCCGGGCATCTATGCCAATGTGCATGGGCCTCTTTCCCTCCGGCCGCGGTCGTTCACGCCACAGCCTCTAGCATGATAAGGTCCTGTTGGAAGGCTCCCCAAGAAAAAGGACCCCCATCCTCCACCAGGTCAGGACACAGAACACCCCCTTCGCCGACCGCGCATGCGCGGCAGGTTATGGGGGCCTCGGTGCTTCCCAACAAACTGGTTACATCATACTACGATTAATAGAAAGCGTCAAACTGAACATGTGCGATAGCGTTGTAAACAGCAGCCCAAAATCAGGGGCGATGCTGGCCAGGCCTCCCACACCGCCTCCGCCCTCGCCCGCCGCCGTCGGATACAATCCGACGGCTCCGCCCGCCAAGCCCGCAGCGCGGGCTTACCATCCGCAGCCGTCGGTTTCCAACCGACGGCAAAGACGCCCGCCCAAAATGACAGGCGGCCTCCAGCCAAGCCCCCAACGCCCCCTCCGCCTTTGCCCGCCGCCGTCGGATACAATCCGACGGCTCCGCCCGCCAAGCCCGCAGCGCGGGCTTACCATCCGCAGACGCCGGTTTCCAACCGACGGGCGAGCGCTTGACAAGCTGACGCATCTATGCTATATTCTATTTGCAAATCACAAATAGATAAAGGAGAAGTGTGACATGCCCCCTTGGCGACATCGTTTCCGCGGCGAATGGGGCGAGGTGCAGCCACGGCGCATTCGCCGGTTTCTCGAGCCGGCCCTGCTGTTGCTACTGCACTGGGCGCCCACCCACGGCTATGGCCTGCTCGAAGGCCTGGCGCGCCTTGGCCTGGAGAGCTATCCCGCCGATATCAGCGCCATCTACCGCATCCTCTATGACCTAGAGGCCAAGGGGATGGTCAGCTCTACTCCGGATGTAGGGCCCAGCGCCGGCCCGCCTCGGCGGGTCTATGCCCTGACCGAGGCTGGCGAGGCCTATCTGCGGGCGTTGGTGGAGGAGCTGCGGGCCACCGACCAGCTCTTGCATCGTTTCCTGGAAGCTTATGACCAACACCAACAAGCACACAAAACGACCCCTTCGCAGGGGTAGGATAACCAACCACAAGATGGGGGTGGAGATGAAAATCGCTTGCATCACCGACGACGGTCGCACCATCAGCGCCCACTTTGGCCGGGCGCCCTACTATATGGTCTTTACCATCGAAGAGGGCAAGATCACGGATCGCGAGATGCGCCCCAAGCTGGGACATCAGCATTTTAGCGCCCAGGAGGCAAGCGGGCATGGCACGCCGGGCGCCGGCCACGGTCTGGACGCGGCCAGCCATAACCGGCACCTGAGCATGGCCGAGGCCATCCGCGATTGCCAGGTTTTGATCTGCCGGGGCATGGGCGCCGGCGCCTATCAGAGCATGCGGCAATGCGGCATCACCCCGGTGGTCACCGATATAGCCGATATGGAGCAGGCAGTACAAGCTTACCTAGCGGGCCAGCTCCAAGACCATCCGGAGAAGCTTCACTAGATCTTTACGCTGGAGGTCACATTGCTTACCGAAACGCAGGTGCGCGAGGCTTTGGGCCATGTGCAGGATCCTGAATTGGGGCGCGATCTGGTCTCGCTGGGCATGGTGAGGAAGATCGGTATCCAGAACCAAACCGTCGCCATCACCCTGGCCTTGACCACCCTCGCTTGCCCGCTCAAGGAGGACATCGTCCAGGATGTGCGTGAGGCGATCCTGGCGCTGGATGCGGAGGCGGAGGTCGAGATCGAACTGACCGAGATGACGCCCGAGGAACGTAAGCGCCTCCTGGGCAAGAGTGCGGAGCAGGAGGGGTTGGCGGCCCATCTCAACAAGATCGGCCAGGTCTTTGCCGTGATGAGCGGCAAGGGAGGAGTGGGCAAGTCCCTCGTCACCAGCATGTTGGCGGTGGAACTGGCGCGGGCGGGGCGGCGCGTGGGCATCCTCGATGCCGACATCACCGGGCCGAGCATCCCCAAGATGTTCGGCCTCACCGAGCGGCCCACGAGCTCACCCGTCGGCATCGCGCCCGTGCGCAGCAAGACGGGCATTCGCATCATGTCCATCAATCTGTTGCTGCCCAACGAAGACGACGCGGTGATCTGGCGCGGGCCGCTGATCTCGGGGGCGGTCAAGCAGTTTTGGGGTGACGTCTTCTGGGGCACGCTGGACTATCTCCTGGTGGATCTGCCACCCGGCACGGCCGATGTGCCCCTCACGGTGATGCAGAGCCTGCCACTGAACGGCATCATTCTGGTCACCTCACCGCAGGACCTAGCCGGCATGGTGGTGCGCAAGGCGGCGCACATGGCGGCGCAGCTCAAGGTGCCCATTCTGGGCGTGGTGGAGAACATGAGTTATGCCATCTGCCCTCGTTGCGGAGAGCAGTTCGCCCTCTTTGGGCCGAGCCACATCGCCGCGATATGCGAACCATTGCGTATCCCTGTGCTGGGGCGTATCCCCCTCGATCCTCACATCGCCGAGTTGTGTGATCAGGGGGAGATCGAGCACTATGTCCAACCGGTGTTTAGCGAGATCGCGGCGCTGCTACTACAAGGCACCATGCACAAGGCAGACCACGAACTCGCGAGCGACATGAGCACAGAAAACAGAAAAAAGGAGGTCCCATGAGTCCACTATTCTCTTTGCGAGGCGCAGGCCGTGGAAGTGGCGTAGGGCGTGGGCAAGGCCCAGGTAGGATGGGCGGCCCCCAGGCTGCGGGGCCAGGCGGGGATTGCGTCTGCCCGAATTGCGGCTACCGCGAACCGCACCAGCGGGGTGTGCCCTGCTACCAGAAGAAATGCCCACAATGCGGCACGAGAATGGTACGTGAGTAGGACACCGACATCCATGAGCTTGTTCTTGCTCCCGTGCGGCGGGGGAAATGTGCCATGGCAACGGAAGCAAGTGAAATCCAATCCCTCAGGAGGAGGCTCGCGTTATGAAAGTGGCGATCAGCAGTACAGATAACCATCTGGAGGCCCCGGTCAGCCCTGTCTTTGGCCGCTGCCCCTACTTTGTGCTAGTGGATAGCGAGACGATGCAGTTCACCGCCCTGCCCAACCCGGCGGTC
>DAOTZU010000285.1:0-17993 GCA_034433995.1 Anaerolineae bacterium | reverse complement strand
GAGAAAGATAAAGGGAATGCCCGCGCCAGTCAGACTTTGCACCCGCCGCTGGAACTCGAACCCGTCCATCCCGTCCATCAAAATATCCGAGATGATGAGATCCGGCGGGTCCTCCACCAATAAATCCAGGGCCTGGGGGCCACTCTCGGCCGCCACCACCTCATAGCCCACCCGCGAAAGGAACTCGCGCACGGAATAACACAGCTGCGGTTCATCATCCACCAGGAGAATACGTTTGCCGATAGCGCTGCTCATCTCGCCTTCCTTGTCTTGCCACACGATCGAACGGCCCCTGAGGCGTTCCAGGGTTTGGGCCAAGGATAAATCTATAATCAGTATAGCTTGCTCTCCTTCCCTGTGCGGAGAGGACGCATAAAAGAGGCGTAAATCCTGTGTAAAGGGACAGGCCCGACAGGTCTCATCCCTAAGCAAATTGACAAGGAGCAGCCCTCCCCTTAGAATGAGCCCATCACAGATCTCCGGAGAGGGCTAGGGTGAGCACACCGGTCGAGCCGCCGCCGCTTTTGCGCTATCGGGCGCCGGCCGGCGAGGCGCGGAGCGAGCTGGTCATCAAGAATTCGCGCTTTATCGGCAGCGCCGGGCCCGCCCCCGATGTGGTGGCGGCGCAAGCCTTTGTGGCGCGCATCCGGGCGGCCTACCCTGATGCCCAGCACCATGCTTGGGCCTTTCGCCTCGGCGCCGGCCGCCATGCGCAGAGCGGCTCCTCCGACGACGGTGAACCGGGCGGCACGGCGGGGCGCCCCATGCTGGCTGTGTTGGAGGGCAGTGGCTTGGGCGATGTGGTGGTGGTGGGCACGCGCTATTTCGGCGGCATCAAGTTGGGGCCGGGGGGCTTGGTGCGGGCTTATAGCGGCGTCGCCCGCCAGGCCATTCAGGCTCTGCCCACGGTAGAGTATGTCCTGCACCGGCTGGCCCGGCTCACCATGGATTATGGCCTCTATAACCAATTGCAGCGCCTTTTGCCCCGCTACGGGGCGCGGGTGCGCGAGGCCCAATTTGCCCAGGAGGTGACGGCGGTCGTGGCCGTGCCCTATGAGCAGGCACGGGCGTTGGAGGCCGCGCTCCAGGGGCTCTCTAACGGGCGGGTGACCCTGCTGGAGCGCGTTTTTCAGGAATGTTATCTGCGGGGCGATGCGGAAGGATGAGCGCCAATGTGGGCACGGGAGCGGCCCGTCCTTGGTGGTGGCTTCTGAGCCTTGGGTTGGCCCTTTGGCTGGCGGCGTGCCAGGGCAACCCGCGCCAGCGCCTGCCCATCGTGGTGGCCAGCGCCGATAGCCCTGAACAGCAAGTCTTGGGGCAGATGACCATCCAGTTGCTCCGCGCCGCCGGCTACACGGTGGTGGACAAGACCAATTTGGGCCAACCTTGGATGGTGCGCGCGGCCCTGCTGGCGGGGCAGGTGGATGTGTGGTGGGAATACACCGGCGAGACCTGGCTGGTGCACCTGCATCACGACCGGCCCTTGGGCAGCGCGGATGAGACCTTTAGCCGGGTGCGCCAGGAGGATGCCTATAACCAGATCACCTGGGTGGCCCAGGCGCCCTGCCAACATACGTTTGGCCTGGTGATGCTGCGAAGCAGGGCCCAAGAGATGGGCCTCGCCACCTTGAGCGAGCTGAGCCAGTACATCAATCGCCGCAACAAGGACGTGCGGCTGTGCACGCCCCCGGAACAATATGCCGCCACAAGTGGCATCCGCGGGTTGGAACAGGTCTATGCCATGCGTTTTAACCCGGACCTGGTCCGTTTCTTGCCCTTGGAGGAGGGCTACCGCGCATTGGTTGCGGGCCAGTGCGATTGTGCCCTGGGCCTCTCCACAGATGTGGAGGTGATCAAGCCCACGTATCTGTGGCTACGGGATGATAGGGGTTTCTTTCAAGCCTCGAACCTCGCCGTGGCGGTGCGCACGCCCGTTTTGCGCGAGTTTCCCGCTTTGGAGAACCCTTTGAACCGCCTGGCCGCCGCGCTGACCCAGGAGGACCTTGGCGAGATCCGCCGCCAGCTGAGCGGAGGCGCCAAGGCCGAGGCAGTGGCCAAGCGCTTTTTGCACAAGAGCGGGCTCTTGCGTCAGATCAAAGAGGAGCGTTAGCATTGGTATCTCGCCGCAGAGGTTGGGCCTGCCCGTCTTTTGGGCGCCGAACCGCTACGGCATAAAAACTTGGAGGTGTTACTCGCATGGAAACCCGGATCCGCAGCAAAACCATGGAGGTGGTCATTTCGCCGGACCATCCCACCGTCATCATCGGCGAGCGCATCAACCCCACCGGCAAAAAGAAGCTGGCCGAGGCCTTGGCGCAGAAGGACATGAGCCGCGTGCGCAAGATGGCCCTGGAGCAGGTGGAGGCCGGCGCCACAGTCTTGGATGTGAACGTGGGCGCGGCCGGAGTGGATGAGGTGGAGGTGTTGCCCATGGCCGTGAAGGCCGTGATGGAGGTGACCGACGTTCCCCTGTGCATTGACTCGGCCAACAAGGATGCCCTAAAAGCTGCCTTGGACGTCTATGAGGGCAAGGCGCTGATCAACTCGGTCAACGGTGAGGAGGCCTCGTTGGCCCGGGTGTTGCCCTTGGTGAAAGAGTATGGCGCGGCCGTCATCGGCCTGGCCATGGACGACAATGGCATCTCGTGCAACGCGGCGGACCGCATCGCCATCGCCCGCAAGATCGTCGAGCGCGCCGAGGCCCTGGGTATCCCCCGGGAGGACGTGCTGATCGACTGCCTGGCGCTGACGGTCTGCACCGACCCCACGGCGGGCATCACCACGCTGAACGCCATTCGCGGCGTGCGCGAGGAGCTGGGGGTCAATATGACCTTGGGCGCCAGCAACATCTCCTTCGGCCTGCCCGACCGCGAGGCGATCAACGATATCTTTATCGCCATGGCCATCGCTGCCGGGGTCAACGCCCCCATCGTCAACCCGTCGCAATCGCGCAAGGCGATCTTGATCGCCGACCTGCTTTTGGGGCGCGACGAATTCGGCATGAACTATGTGACTTACTATCGCCAGATGGCGCAAAAGAACCAGTAAGGGATTGGCCGAGGTCTTATGCCCTTGCCCAGTGTGACCTTGGGGACGCTCTCGGTCTCGCGGTTGATCATCGGCGGCAACCCCTTCAGCGGCTTTTCACACCAATCGCGCCAGCGCAGCGCCGAGATGGCCGCCTGGTACACCGACGAGCGCATCGTGGAGACCCTCTTTCAGGCCCAGGAGTTGGGGTTGACCGCTTGCCTTTGTCGCGGCGATGAGCACATCACCCGGGTGTTGCGGCGCTACTGGGATCAGGGGGGCACCATGCGCTGGATCGCCCAGACCGCCTCGGAGGCGGAGGCGACGGTGGAAGGCGCACAGTACTGCCTGGACCACGGCGCCGCGGCGTGTTTCTTGCATGGCGGCGTGATGGATTATTTGCTGGCCCACCAACGGTACGACACAGTGCACGCGTTCGCTGCCACGGTCAAGGCGGCCGGTGCGCCGGTGGGCATCGCCGGGCACATGCCGGAGGATTTCCTTTGGGCCGAGGAGAACCTCGCGCTCGATTTCTACATGGTCTGCTACTACAACCCATCACCCCGCCAGAACGCGCCGCAACACGACCCTTCGGCCGCCGAGCAATACCTGGATGAGGATCGGGAGGCGCGGGTGGCCACCATCCAAAAGCTCAAACGGCCGGCGATCCACTACAAGATCTTGGCCGCGGGGCGCATTCCGGCGGCGGAGGCCTTTGCCTACGCGGCCCGGCACATGCGTCCCATGGATGCCGTCTGCGTGGGCATCTACACCCGCGATAACCCCAACATGTTGGCCGAGGACGTGCGCCTCCTCCTGGATAATTTGAGGGCTGTGGGGCAATATCCCTGAAAAGCCATCCATGCGCCCGGCGCAAGGCCCACGAAACGCCATCGTGGGCCTTGCGTTTTTTCGTTCAGGGGAACCTTGGCGCGGGCTGTGTCGTCTATCAGGGGTGCAAGAGATAGTTCTCGCCGGGAGGTGCCCCATGCTGACCATCATCGCCCTTTCGCTCTGTTTGGCGTTGCTCTCGCTGAACGGCCGCTCGGCCAGCCGCACCTAAAGGGCGGATCAAAGATGGCCCAAAAATCGCCCCGCGGGACGCATCGCAGAGTGCTCTGGGGTGTTATCATGAATGAACCCAGATGGGGAGCAGCGACCATGATCCAGTGGCTCGGCGTAGTGGCCTTGTTCTTGTGCCTTCTCCTGCTCTCTTTTGGCAGCCGGAGTGGAAAGCGCCTCTGACGGTCTATCACGGCCTTGCTTTAATGCAGGCGCAATAGGGCCGACACGGGTTGGCCTTGGTTAAAGCAAGAGGGCGAGCGTTTTGAACGCTCGCCCTCGATCTTTAGCCCCAATAAAGCAGGAGGAATTGTAGCAACAAGATGGCCCCCAGCACAAAAAGGCCGACCTCCCACGCCATTTTGTGCTTGATCAGCCGCCAGCGATGGAGCAGGAGCTGCAAGCCAAGGATGCCGTGCAGATAGCTCAGCAGGCCCACCGCCAGCGGCAGCCACACGGTGTGCAACTTGCCGGCCGTGGCGCCGCGCAGCAAACCCAAGGTCGCTCGGCTGAGCAGGGTGCCTTTAAAAGTGCCCAAGCCCGTCAGGAGCATCAGCCAGGTGAGCACCAACAACACCGGCGAGGTCCAGGCGACGATGAGGGTATAGGCCTTGACGCGTTTCATGGCTTATCCCTGCTCCGCGTGCCCTCGCGCTGAGGGGATCTCAGCCGCCCCAGGGCATCTCCATGTACTGTTGAAAGACCTTGTCATGGAGTTCCTTGAACAAGCGCTCGTGGCCGCGTTCCCACTGGGCCAGCTTGGTCAAGGCAGCCTTGGCCTCGCCCGTGGCTTTGTCGGCGGCCATCTGATAGAACTCGGCAAAGTCCCGCTCGATCAGGTAGGCGGTGCGCAGCACGGTGACATCGGGGATCATGGATTCAATCAAGGTCTGGTCCAGCATCTCCGTCGCCGCCCGTTGGGAGAAGAAACCCTCTCCTTCGAGGGTCGCGGCGCTTGCCTCCTGGCCGGCCTCCAGAGCGTTGAGCAAGCCCTGGATGAAGCGGATGTGTTTTTCTTCCTCGTCGGCCAAACGGCGAAAGACCCCCGCAGCGGCGGCATGGCCCGTGCGTTCGGCGTTGCGAAGAAAGAATTCGCGCCCGTCATATTCTCGCTGCAGGGCATATTCGTAGACTTTTTTGATGTTCATCCTTACCCTTTCTTATGATCCATAATGCAGGAGACGCGGCAAGATGCCGCGTCTCCCGGAGCGAACACTAACCGACGCTGACCGCCTTGCTGCTTTCCCACAGGCCGTGGATGTTGCAAAACGACAGGGCATGCAAGGTGCCCGGCTTGCTGATCTTGAGCCAGGTCGTCACGCCGTGATGGGTGTAGACGGGCCCCTGGTTCGGCCCAGCGGTGGATTCGCCATGGGCCGAGAATTCATAATGGCCCACCTGATGGGGAAACTTGTCCCCCTCCGGATGGAAATAGATGCTGATCCAACTGATATGATGTTCGGTGGTGTTGGGGTGGGCGATCTCCTCGCCGATGGTGACCTTGACCTCAAAGAGCTCGCCCGCCTTGACGGTCTCGGGGCACGTGATCACCGGCACGTGCTTTTCCTTTTTCCAATCGCCTGCCTGTACCAGTTCTCCTAGACCCATGTTTTTCCTCCCTGACTATTTCTTGAGTGTCGAGATGCCCAAAAGCCGATAGATGCCGCAGAACCCCGTGATGCCGGTGATCAACAAGATCGCGCCGATCACCGCCACGATGATCCCGCCCGCCGCCCCGCCGAGGCCGTTCAGCAGCCACAGCCCCACCAAGAGCAGCAACACGCCCAAAACGATGCGCACCGTACGATCCACCGGTCCCTCGTTGCGTTGGAACATCTTGCCTCCCTTTGTTGTCTTGGCGCCTCTTTGGCGCGTCGGGTAAGTTAAAGAGACCCATTCTCAATGACATTATAGCGTCTTTTGGTATCCGTGGCAAGGGTCAGCCGCCGAGGGCCGCGATGATGGCCGGCAAAAACGCGGGCAGATCCGCCGGGGTGCGGGAGGTGATCAATTTGCCATCCACCACCACCGCCTGATCCAGATAGGTGGCCCCGGCGTTCACCAGGTCATCCTTGATGGCCCGCACGCAGGTGGCGCGCCTGCCCTTCATGATCCCCGCCGAGATGGGCACCCACGCCGCGTGGCAGATGGCGGCCACCACGCCCCCCTTGGCCCAGACGCCCCGCACCAGGGCCAGGATCTCGTCGTAGCGCCGCAGCCGGTCCGGCGCGAACCCGCCGGGCACGATCACCGCGTCCACGTCCTCCGCCCGCACTTCGCTGGCGGCCAGCTCGGCCCTGGCCGGATAGCCGTGTTTGCTGGTGTAGGTTTTGGCCTCAGGCCCCACCAAGGTGACCTGGGCCCCCTCCTCCAGGAGCCGATAGTAAGGGTACCATAGTTCCGGATCCTCGTACATATCCTCTACCAGAACCACTACCCGCTTGCCTTTGAGACGCATTGTGCCACCTCCTTTTCTAGTACTCGGTCACCTCGCCGCCTTTGATCTCGCGCCGGCCGCCCAGATCCAAGGGACGATCCACGCCGGGCTCGATCGCCCCATCGCGGGTGTACGGGCCCACGGTGGACCAATACCCCCTGCCGCCCTTTTCTTGAAAGCGCATCTTGAGGATGGTCTTGGGCCCTTTGTAGCCGTAACGGTCGGGCATGATTAAACGCAAGGGCGCGCCGAATTTGTCGGGCAAGAGCTCGCCATCCATTTTGTAGGCGAACAAGACCCGCGGCTGCAACAGCTCGGCCAACGAGAGCACCTCGTAATAGCCGTCGGCGCACTCGAAATAGACCCATTGGGCCTCGGGTTTGGGTTTCACCAGGTCCACCAAGGTCTGGAAGGTGAAACCCACCCACTCTGCCCGGCTGGACCATCCCTCCACGCACACCAGCCGCGAATTCTGGACGATGCTGGGCAAAGCCTGGATCTCTGCCAAGCCCAGCTCCAGCGGGCGCTCCACCAAGCCCTCGATCTTGAGCCGCCAACGATCCCGATCCAAGGCCTCAAAGGGGCGGATAAACCGCACGTTCCAGTGGGGCTTGATGGCCGGGCTATTCTCGTTGGTCAAGATCGGGCGCGAGGGGGTCACCGGCAACCCCTCCTCCCCGCCGGGCCCATCGGTTTTGAGGCCACAGGCGGCGGCGATGGAGGCCATCACCGCGCCCAACCAAGCGATGAGACTGCGCCGCGAGAGTTTCATTTGCACCTCAGATGAACAGGGTGATGGCGGATGTGCGGGCCTCCTGGATGTAGGTGCCCACAGCTCCGTAGGCATCAATCCAATCCTCGCGCAGGTCCTCTTTTTTGAGCCCCATGATCTCCATGGTCATCTCGCAGGCGATGATCTTGCCGCCCAGGTCCTTGAAATCGGCCATCAGCTTCTCCAGCGAGGCCACCTTGGCCTTGTTCATGCGGCGGTTGATCATCCACTTGCCCAGGCCCAGCAGATGCATCTTCGAAAGGGGACCCTTCTCCAGGCCACTCTTTTGCAGGCGCTGCAAGCCCCAAAAGGTGAAAAAGATCGAGACCTCCATCCCCATGGAGAGGGCGCCGTTGCCGATGATCAACGCGCTGTACAACTTGTCCATATCGCCACTATGCAAGATGATGGTTGCCCGCTCCGCCATGGTACCTCCTTACCGCCGAATGCGGATGGTCCAATCGTTGTCCGAGCCTTCCACGCTGAGCAGTTCGAGTTTGAGGGCCTCCACCGCCATCGGGATCTCTTTTTTGGAGGCCGGATGGGTGCCCACAATCTCGATCAGGTCGCCGGGGGAGGCCCGACGCACCGCTTTACGCATCTCCACCAACGGAACCGGGCAGGTCTGCCCACGCACATCCACTTTGATCTCGGCCATTGTACACCTCACTCGGTAAATTCCACCACCACCTGCTGCACATCCCACAAAGGAGAGATCCTTTCGATGATGTCTTCTTTGATATTGTGGGCGAACTGGTGATCGGCCGGCAGGTCCACCACCACCCGCACGGTGCCCTCGTTGAACTCGATGCTTTGCACCAACTTGGTGCGCACGATATCCAACCCCACCACGGGGTTCATCACATGCTTGAGCCGCCGGCGGATCTCTTCCACGGTGGTGGGGACGCGCTCCTTCACCAGGCCGTGGCGCTCCTCATAGTTTTGGATGGCGGAGCGCAGGCCGTCCACCGCCAATACGGAACAATGGGTCTTGATGGGCGGCAGCCCGCCCAGCGCCTCCGCCGCCTGTTGCCAGGTGATGTTCTTGGCCTCCTCCAGGGTTTTGCCCTTGGCCAGCTCGGTGATGATGGAGCCTGTGGCGATGTTGGAGGCGCAGCCATAGGATTCGAACTTGACATCGGTGATGCGCTGGGTGGCCTCGTCCACCTTCAGATAGACGGCCACCATATCGCCGCAAGCAGGGCTGCCCTCTACAGCCTTGGCGTCAGCATCCTCGATGCGCCCCACATTGCGGGGGTGCTTGAAATGTTCCATGACCTTCTCACTATAGGGCAATGGCATGGTCCTTTACTCCTTTCCCAACGGGCTGATGGCCCGCAAATTGGCGATCACTTCTGCGAGGGCCTCCGCCACCGCGTCCACATCCTCCTCGCGGTTGAAACGGCCCAAGGTCAACCGCACCGAACCGTGGGCCCGTTCGTGGTTGCCGCCGATGCCCAGGATGACGTGGCTTGCCTCCAGCGACCGGCTGAAACAAGCCGAGCCTGTGCTCACGGCAAAGCCGCGCATGTCCAGGTGCAAGAGGATGGATTCGCCCTCCACAAAACGGAAAGAGACGTTGGTGTTCTGTGGCAGGCGCAGCGTGGGGTGACCGTTCAGCTGGGCGTGGGGGATCTGCAAGAGCCGCGCCGTCAGGCGGTCGCGCATCCTTTGTAGCCGGGCCGTCTCCTCCGGCGTCACCAGTTCCACCGCCTTGGCAAAGCCCACCGCGCCGGGGATGTTCTCCACGCCGGCCCGCAGGTTAAATTCCTGGAACCCGCCGTCCATCCACTTGGCCAGGGGGGTCCCTTGGCGCACATACAGCCCGCCGATCCCCTTGGGGCCGTGGATCAGATGGGCGGTCACCGTCATCAGATCCACCGGCACGTGGCGCATGTCCAGGGGAATGCGCGGGAAGGCGTGGGTGGCATCGGTGTGGAACAGCACCCCCTGCTCGCGACAGATGGCGCCGATGGCCTGCAGATCCTGCAGCGTGCCGATCTCCTGGTTGGCGGCCTGCACCGAGACCAAGATGGTCTGCGGGGTGATGGCCCGGCGCAGCTGTTCCGGATCCACCCGACCTTCGGCATCCACATCGAGATAGGTGACCCGGTAGCCCTGTTTCTCCAGGGCGCGGGCGCTATGGAGCACGGGGAAATCCTCGATGCGGCTGGTGATGATGTGTTTGCCCTTTTTTTCGCCCAGGGCCAAGGCCACGCCCTTCAAGGCCATGTTGCTCGACTCGGTCTCGCCTGAGGTAAAGATCAGCTCCTCCGGCGCGGCACCCATGGCCTGGGCCACCTCGGCGCGGGCCTTTTCCAGGGCATCCCTGGCATCGGTGCCGAGGGAGTAGCCGAACTGTGAGGTGGCCACGGCATAGGTCTCGAAAAAGTAGGGCCGCATCGCCTCCAAGACGCGCTCATCCAGGCGGGTGGTGGCCGCGTTATCCAGGTAGATGAATTGATCCAGCACGATCCCCTCCTTCGGGGGCAGAGAGGTCCTCCCCCTCTGCGTCGTCCTCCCAAACGATGTAAAAAGAGCAGAAGATGGCTTCCTGGGGGCAAATCTCGGCACATTGGCAACAGCCCTGGCAGGTCTCCTCGCCTTCCCAGAGAAGCTCGCCCTCGTCCAAGTGCCAGGAACCTGTCGGGCAGACCTCTACGCACAGGTCGCACAGGTTGCAGAGTTCCTCGTTGAGCTGGGGCCCGGCCTCGATGCCTCGATCCCTTTCTCCCAGGGCATTTTCGCTGTTCATGCCCTACTATAGCATGAGGGGAGCCAATCGGATACGACAAAAGTCGCATTGGCGCGCAAATTTCTTGGGGCCGAGGAGGGCAAAAGACCGGCCGCACTACTTGAGAACGAAATCACTGCGGTAACGGGGGAACTCCCAATCCATCTCTTCCCAGGTAATGGGGATGACAGAGAAAACAGGGCGGCGGCCATGGCGGGCGGCGATGGCCTGGATGCGCCGCAGAAGGCCCATCATCTCGGCGGGACCGTAGCGCGGGTCAATATCCCAAATAGCCAGGTCGTGGGCGCCATCGGCCAGGCACCGCTCCAGGTCGCGATCCACCTGGGCGGCGGGCTTGGTGAGCAGATCTACCGGGTTGACCATGGCCGAGAAGGGGATGCCGGGGATCACCTGGTGGATTTTGCGGATGTCGGAGAGATACGAGCCCTGCAGACTGCTTAGGCCGGGGATGGCGCTGTAGACCTCGGCGAAAGGCTCCGTCTTGACGTTACAATGGTGCAGGTCGCAATGGGGCGGCTGGTTGTTATATTGGGCGGCATACGCCACACAGCGAATGTCAAAGGGGCGCACCACCTCGGCATACACCGCAGGCGACATCATCACCACGTTGCAATTGCCCAAGGGGAAGCCGTCCATCGGGCCGAACACTTGGCTGATAAAACGATAGGCCAGGCAGATGGATTCGGTGATGGCCTCAAGGTAATGCCGGGCAAAGGCCGGGTCCGCCAGGAGGTCAGCATAGAACTCGGGCCCCCGCAGCATAAAGGCGTTGTTGGCCGGGCTGCCGAGGTCGATCTGCTGGGTGGCGATGCCGTAGCGGGCCAGGCGCTGTTCCCGCTCGCGCAAGATCAGCTCGGCGATGGGCGTTTGGGCCATGTCCACCGGTGCGAGCCGGCGCAGGCGCTCCTCGGCCAGCGGCTCCCACGTGTAGCCGCCCACCGCTTTGATCTTGGCCTTCATGCCCATGCAGACGGGCACAATCTCGGTGTGGAAGGGCATGATTTTAGAGACAAAGGCCCGGTCCAGCTCTGGCGCCTCCTGGCCGATGCCAAACTCACCGAAATGTTCGTACAGAAAACGTTGCCGCCCCAGGTAGGTCTCGTCCAGCCAGTCGAAATCAATGCGCGCCGGCCGGCCGCGGGCCCGCTGGTAGTGCTCCTCCCACCATTGCCAGACAAAATAGATGCTGACGGGAAGTTCGTCAGGCATTAAAAGGTCTCCGTCACTTTGCGCAACCCCCGTGGGCGTTCGGGGTCCAGGTTCTTGGCCAAGGCCAGATGATAGGTGAACAATTGGCCGACGACCACCGTGGTGATGGGCGAAAGCCACTCCTCCACAGCGACGGGCAGCTTGAGGGGCGTCTGAGCCCAGCGGAGGGCCTGGGCGTCATCAGAGATCACCAGCGATTCGGCGTCCAGGTGTTCCAAGTCTTGCAAAAGGCTCATCATGTCGGCAAAGGCCTGGCCGTAGGGCATGATGACCAGCACCGGATACCCCTTTTCCACGACGGCGATGGGGCCATGGCGAAAATCTGCCGAAGAGTAGGGGGCCGCCCGCACATAGGTGAGCTCTTTGAGCTTGAGGGCGAGCTCAAAGGCGGTGGCATAGTTGTAGCCGCGACCGATGACGGCGCATTCCTCCATATAGCGGTAGCGCTCCACATGGCGGGCTATCTCGGAGCTGGTGGCGAGGATTTGGTCCAGGGCATCGGGCAAAGCCCGCAGGTGTTGCAAGGCGGCCTCGTCCTCGAGCAGGGCCACGGCGAGGAGGGCCAGGGCCATCAGCTCGGCGGTGTAGGTTTTGGTGGCGGCGATGCTCAGTTCCTCGCCGGCGTGCAGGGGGACGACGTGTTCCGCCGCCTGGGCCAAGCGAGAATCGGCAAAATTGGTCAGGGCCACGGTGAGCATCCCTTGACGGCGGGCATCCTCGATCACCGTGACCACATCCGGTGATGCCCCCGATTGGGAGATGCCCATGACCAACATCTTGTCCAGGCGAGGCGGCCGCTGGTACAGGGTGTAGAGGGAGGGGGCGGCCAGCATCACCGGGAGCCGGTTCATGGTGCCAAAGAGATATTTGGCGTAGGTGGCGGCATTATCCGAGCTGCCCCGGGCGGCGATGAGGATGGCCCGCACATCGCGCCGGCGGATCTCGTCTGCCACAGCGCAGAGATGAGGATATTCCTCTTGGAGCAAGCGCCGCAGCACAGCGGGCTGCTCCATGATCTCGCTCAATAGTTGCTGCATGGTGCGTCACCTTTTCCCTTGTTTTGGCCCGTTTCCTGGCCTATTTTTTGCCGCACCCTGGCGGATGGTCGGGCGAGCAAGCCCGATGCGCCAGGGATGATTACGAATATTGTAGCATCATTGCTAAAAGGTTACAATATAAGCGCCATAAAAGGAGGGGCGCTGCGATGACTATTTCTCCAAATCTTGACCTTGTGCACCGGATCGCCCGCCGCGAGGCCTCGGTGGGCGTGGTGGGGTTGGGCTATGTGGGGTTGCCGCTGGCCGTGGCCCTGGCCCAGGAGGGGCTCAGGGTGGTGGGGGTGGATGTGGATGAGGCCAAGGTGCGGCAGATCGCCGCTGGCCAAAGCTACATCGCCGACGTGCCCACCGCCGACGTGGCCGAGCTGGTGGCTTGCGGGCGGTTCGCGGCGACGACGGATTACGCCGTCCTGAGGGAGGTGGATGCCATCCTCATCTGCGTGCCCACGCCCTTGAGCAAGACCCGCGATCCCGATATCTCGTACATCGTCTATGCTGCCGAGCGCATCGCCCAGATCATCCAGCCCGGGAAGTTGGTCGTTTTGGAGAGCACCACCTACCCCGGCACCACGGAGGAGATCCTCCTCCCGCGCCTGAGCCGCGACGGTCTGCGGGTGGGCGAGGATTTCTTCCTGGCCTTTTCGCCGGAGCGGATCGATCCGGGGAACAAGCGCTATACCCTTCGCAACACGCCCAAAGTCATCGGCGGGATGACCCCGCGCTGCCTGGAGGTGGCCACCGCCCTGTACGGTCTCATCGTGGAGCAATTGGTGCCGGTGAGCGATACCAAGACGGCGGAGATGGTCAAGCTCCTGGAGAACACTTTCCGCGCGGTGAACATCGGGCTGATCAACGAGGTGGCGCTGATGTGTGCGCGGCTGGGGATCAGCGTGTGGGAGGTGATCGAGGCGGCCTCCACCAAGCCTTATGGCTTTATGCCTTTTTACCCCGGCCCGGGGTTGGGCGGGCACTGTATACCCTTGGACCCTTACTATCTCTCTTGGAAACTGCGCACGCTTCAATACACCGCGCGCTTTATCGAGTTAGCGGGGGAGATCAACGCCAGTATGCCCCATCATGTGGTGACGATGGTCGCCGATGCCCTCAACGCGCGGCGACAGGCGGTCAACGGCGCGCGGCTGCTCATCTTGGGCGTGACCTACAAGGCCAACGTGGCCGATATCCGCGAATCTCCGGCCATGGATATCCTGCGACTTTTGGCGGGCAAGGGCGCCCTCCTCTATTATCACGATCCGTACATTCCCCAGCTCGACCTGGGCACCCTGCGCCTGGCCAGCTCTGAGCTTTCCGCCTCGCTCCTCTCGGCCATGGATTGCGTGGTCATCGTCACCGCCCACGCCAGCTATGATTGGGCGGAGATCGTCCGCCATGCTCCCCTCATCGTGGATACGCGCAACGCCACCGGCGCCCTGGGCACGGGGAACCCGAAGGTGATCAAGCTGTAAAAGAACGCGCCACCGCGAGGGTTGCGGTGGCGCGTGGCGTCTTGGGTTACATACGCGCAAATCGGACTGCTGTTTCCGTAACCACCACAAACTGTTCGGGCAAACGCTCACCGTGAGTCTCCAACAACCGTCTGAGGATCTCGATCTTGGCAACTGCCCGTTCATCCGCCAAACGCAGCAAAATGATACCATGATGCGGACGGTGCTCGCGGTAAGCTTTCATGCCGAAATCCTTGTCATTCGTCACCAGAATCCAGTGTTCAGCAAAGGCTTTGTGGATGATCTCATCATCGGCCATGCCGCGTGCCTGGTCGTACACCGAGAAAACTTGATGTCCCTGTTGGCGTAGCCATTCGGCGACGGCGGGCCCGGTGCATTCATCCACCAGAAAACGCATTTAGGCTATCTCCACCAAGGGCATGAAAGTAGCATTCTCCAGAGATCTGGTAGCAAACAGCAGACACGCCTGAACGTCCTCTCGTGTGAGCCCTTGGTATTCCTGGAGGATCTCTTCCACTGTTGCTCCATGGGCCAGCAAATTCAGTATGTACTCGACGGTCAGGCGAGTTCCTCGAATGACAGGCTTACCCACCATCACTTTAGGGTTGATGGTGATGCGTTCCAGAAGCTGTTGATCCTGCATATTCCTCCTCATCCCGCCCATTGCCAGAGTTGGTCGAGCCTTTTTCACTCGCCCGCTGCCAACTGCGCGTTCTCCGGCCACCAGGAATCGGCTCCGTGGGTCAGGTAGGCATCGATATCGGTGGCGGCCACCCGGCCGGCGCCCATGGCGCTGATCACCGTGGCCGCGCCGGTGACGATATCGCCGCCGGCCCACACCCGTTCTAGCTTGGTGCGGCCGGTGTTGAGATCGGCGATGACCGTGCCATGGCGTGAGCGCTCCAGGCCCTCGGCCTCGAAAAAGACCAACGGGTTGGGGCGCGTGCCCAGGGCCATGATCACCGTGTCCATCTCCATCTCAAACTCTGAGCCCTCGATGGGGATCGGCCGTCGCCGACCGCTGGCATCCGGCTCGCCCAGGCGCATGCGGATGCAACGGATGCCCGAGACCCAGCCGTTGCCGTTGCCCAGGATCTCGATGGGGTTGGTCAAAAAGTCAAAGATGATTCCTTCTTCCTCGGCGTGGTGCACCTCCTCCGCCCGGGCGGGCACTTCGTCGCGGGAACGGCGGTAGACGATGTGCACCTCTTTGGCCCCCAAGCGCAGGGAGCTGCGCGCCGCGTCCATGGCCACGTTGCCCGCGCCGACGACGGCCACCCGCTCGCCCACCTTCACCGGCGTATCCCATTCGGGGAAGAGGTAGGCTTTCATCAAGTTGGTGCGGGTGAGCAGCTCGTTGGCCGAATAGACGCCGTTGAGGTTCTCGCCGGGGATGTTGAGCATCATGGGCAGGCCGGCCCCCGTGCCCAGGAAGACGGCGTCGTAATCCTGGAGCAGCTCGGCGATGGTGTAGAGCTTGCCCACCACCACGTTGGTGCGGATGGTGACCCCCAGCGAGCGCAGATAGTTGATCTCGGCGGTGACGATGTCTTTGGGCAAGCGGAATTCGGGGATGCCGTACATCAGCACGCCGCCGGGGACGTGGAGCGATTCCAAGATCTCCACGGTGTAACCCATCTTGGCCAGGTCGCCCGCGGCGGTGAGCCCGGCGGGGCCGGAGCCGACGACGGCGATCCGCTTACCCTTGGCCGGCGCCACCGGGGGCACCCGCATCCCCTGCTGGCGCTCCCAATCGGCCACGAACCGCTCCAAACGGCCGATGGCCACCGGCTCGCCCTTTTTCCCCAGGACGCACTTGATCTCACACTGGGTCTCCTGCGGGCAGACACGCCCGCAGATGGCCGGCAGGCTGTTCTTGTCCTTCAGCGCCTCCACGGCGCCCCACATATCCTCTTCGGTCAAGGCGTGGATGAACTCGGGAATGCGCACGCCCACCGGGCAGCCCAACACGCATTGGGGCTTTTTGCATTGCAGGCAGCGCGAGGCCTCCTCTATAGCCATCTCCAAAGTGTAACCCAGGGCCACCTCGTTAAAGTTGCGCCGCCGCTCTTCCGCCGGCTGGGCCGGCATGGCATGACGGGGGATGTTGGTCGCTTTAGGCATGTTATCTCTCCACCACCTTCGTGCCCGCCAACTGGCGTTCGAAGGCTTCTAGGGCTTGTTTTTCGAGATCAAGATAGATGCGCTGTCGGCTCAGGAGGAGGTCCCAATCCACCTCGTGGCCGTCGAATTCGGGGCCATCCACACAAGCAAAACGCGTTTTGCCCGCCACCGAGACGCGGCAAGCGCCGCACATGCCGGTGCCATCCACCATGATGGAGTTGAGGCTGACGATGGTCTTGACGCCAAAGGGTTTCGTGGTCAAGGCGATGAATTTCATCATGATCGCCGGGCCGATGCCCCACACCCGGTCCACCTTGCGGCCGGATTCCAAGAGCTCCTTGAGGGGAACCGTGACCAGCGCCTTGCGGGCGTAGCTGCCGTCGTCGGTGCAGACGATCAGCTCATCGGTCACGCTGCGCATCTTGTCTTCCCAGAAAAGAAGGTTGGCGCTGCGGGCGCCGATGATGCTGATGACATGATTGCCCGCCTCGCGCAAGGAGCGGCAGATGGGATAGATGGGGGCAATGCCCAATCCTCCGCCCACCACCACCACCGTGCCGTACTGCTCGATCTCGGTGGGGATGCCCAGAGGGCCGGTGAAGCTGGCCAGCGAGTCACCCACCTCCAGGGTGCCCAACAGTTTGGTGGTCTTGCCCACCTCTTGGACAACAATGGTGACCGTCCCGGCCTCGCCATCGTAATCGGCGATGGTGAGGGGAATGCGCTCGCCCTGCTCCACCACCCGCAGGATGATGAACTGCCCCGCCCGCGCTTTGCGGGCCACCTCCGGCGCCTCGATGACATAAAGCTTGGTCACCGGCGTCAGAGTCTCTTTGGCCAAAATGCGATACACGGCATGCCTCCTCCAAAGTGATGCCGACGCTGAGGCCAGCGTCGGCCGGTATTCATTGTAAACCAAGCCGCAAGGCTGTCAAATCCATTCGTGAAAAAAGATGCAAGCCTTGCAGATGTTGGGCAGCCTTGGGCACAGGGCGGCCTAGTCGAGATCCATCAATTGACGGATGACCCCCACCAAGGCCACCCCTAGCCGCATCAATTTGCCTCGATCGAGGGCCTTGGGCGCCACCAAGGCGTTGGTTGCGGCTGCGTCCGTCTGCTTCCTTGGGCCATACCGCTGGTACAGCCACCCGCCCAGCGCTCCCAAAAGCGCCCCCACCGCTGCACCGATGACGATGGCGCGAAGTTTATCCTGCAAAGGTCACCTCCCCAAACACAACATGTGTCGCACCCTACTGCCCAGGGCGCGCAGACCGGCGATGACGCCATGACCCCAAAGGAAAGGGGCCCGCAGGCCCGCCATGACACGTTCCACCAAAGCTTGCACCCGCAGCAATGCTTCATGGGCACGGCGCAGGCCCGGCCGCACCTGGGGCAAGAGCTGCCTGAGCCCTTTGGTCACGTAATACAGCGCCACCAGGGGCACCGCACCGAGCAGCAGCCCTTCCACAGCCAACAGGATGAGCGCTCCATCGCGGGATTTGGCCAGGATATCCCAGATCATCTTGCGCCTCCAGATCTGCAGCGCCATCGGCGCCGCTCAGACGAGCTCGATCTCGTAATCCAGCAAGACCAGGGCAAAAGGCCCCTCGGCGATAAAGTGGACCACCCGCTCCAAAAGGCCGTGCACATAGCCGGCATCGGTGGCCACACAGGCGATGGCCAACGCCGCCTGGTGCCAGCTATCCTGGTGATCCACCTCGGCGATGGAGACGTTAAACTTGTTATGCACCCGGTCCACCACCGCCTGGAGCACCTGGCGCTTGGCCTTGAGCGAGGTGCTGGCGGGAAGCTGCAATTGTATGGTACACAAGCCGACGATCATCGTTGCACTGCTCACATCGGTCTATCCAGGGTGAGCACCCTTATTGTACCACAAGGTGGGCCACCAAGGCGAATACATGTGCTCGCCGGGCTCTCTGCTGGGGGTGGACCGGCGGATTCCCTCAGAAAGCGATGAGGCCGCAGAGTTAATCTGCGGCCTCATCGTTGTCGGGGCGAGAGGACTTGAACCTCCGACCTCACAGTCCCGAACCGTGCGCGCTACCGGTCTGCGCTACGCCCC
>DAOTZU010000284.1:0-5590 GCA_034433995.1 Anaerolineae bacterium | reverse complement strand
GGAGGGCCACGGCACCACCACCCGCTTCTTGCCCGATGCTCAGATCATGCACACCCTGGATTACCGCTTCAAGGTCCTGGCCCAGCGCTTTCGCGAGATGGCCTTTCTCACCCGGAATCTGACCATCCACTTTCGCGACGAGCGCGATGGCAGCGAGATGACCTTCTATTTCCAGGGCGGGATCCAGTCCTTTGTGCGCTATCTGAATCGCCATCGCCAACCCCTCCATGAGCCCTTTTATGTGGAGGGCCAGATCGAGGGGAACACCATTGAGGTGGCGCTGCAGTATACCGATGGTTACTCCGAGGCGGTGTTTTCCTTTGCCAACAACATCAACACCGTGGATGGCGGCACCCACCTCACCGGTTTTCGCTCGGCCCTCACCCGCAGCTTGAACGATTACGCCCGTCGCGCCGGCCTGCTCAAGGAAAAGGATGAGAATTTCTCCGGCGAGGATGTGCGCGAGGGGCTGACGGCCATCGTCAGCGTCAAGATGTCGGACCCGCAATTCGAGAGCCAGACCAAAGCCAAGCTGGGCAACGCCGAGTTGACCGGCCAGGTGGCCAGCGTCTTTGGCGAGGCGTTCAGCAAGTGGCTGGAGGAACATTCCAAAGAGGCCGGGGAGATCATCCGCAAATCCCTCACCGCGGCGCGGGCCAGGGCGGCGGCGCGCCAGGCGCGGGAGCTGGTGATCCGCAAGACGGCGCTGGAGACCAGCACCCTGCCCGGCAAACTGGCCGATTGCTCCGAGCGCAATCCCGCCCGCACCGAGCTGTTCATCGTCGAGGGCGATTCGGCCGGCGGCTCGGCCAAACAGGGCCGCGACCGTCGCTTTCAGGCGGTGTTGCCCCTCAGGGGCAAGATCCTCAACATCGAGAAGGCGCGGGTGGATCATGCCTTGAAATCCAACGAGATCAAGGCGTTGGTGCAGGCTTTGGGCACCGGCGTGGGCGAATCCTTTAACCTGGAGAACTTGCGCTACGGCAAGATCATCATCATGACCGATGCCGACGTGGACGGCGCCCACATTACCACCCTGCTCTTGACCTTTTTCTACCGCTATATGGAGCCGCTAATCACCGGGGGGCATCTCTTTTTGGCCCAGCCGCCGCTGTACAAGATCGTCAGCGGGCAGGAGGTGCTTTACGCCTACACCGAGGAGGAGAAGGACGCCCTGGTGAAGAAGCTGGGCGAGAAGAAGGTGGCCCTGCAACGGTACAAGGGCTTGGGGGAGATGAACCCCGAACAGCTCTGGGAGACGACCATGAACCCCGCGAGCCGCACCTTGCTCCAAGTGACCTTGGAGGATGCCGCTGCCGCGGACCAGACCTTTGAGATGCTCATGGGGAGCGATGTCCCGCCCCGGCGCAAGTTCATCCAGACCCACGCCAAAGAGGTGGAGAACCTGGATGTATGAGGAGCGAAATCCTCGCCCATCCGCAAGGGCTTACCACAGAGTCACGGAGAACACGGAGAATCTCCCGTCTCTCTCCGTGGCCTCCGTGTTTTCAGAGCACACGGCAAAGATGTTCCCTCACCACAGAGTCACGGAGAACACGGAGAATCTCCTGTTTCTCTCCGTGGCCTCCGTGCCTCCGTGTTAAAATGCACAATCTCATTCAAGGGAGCGATTATCATGCGCACATTGACCGGCATCGAACGCATCAGCAACATCCTCAAGCACCAGCCTGTGGACCGCATCGGCCTGTATGAGCATTTTTGGTCCGACACCCAAAAGACCTGGACGGAGCAGGGCCACATTAAAGAGGGGGAGGACCTGGCCGATCATTTTGGCTTTGATCTGCGCCTCTCCTGGCCCTTTAGCATGGTGGCCGACCTGGATTACGAGCCGCAGGTGCTGGAGGAGACCGAGGAGACCAAACTGGTGCGCAACGGCAATTATGCCACCATGCGCGTCCACAAGCTCCACGATGCCACACCGGAGCATGTGGATTTCCTCGTCCGCGACCGGCGCACCTGGGAGGAGCATATCAAGCCCAAGCTCACCCCCGATCCCCGGCGCATCAATTTCGAGGCCTACCGCGAGGCCAGGCGTCGCGCCCAGGAGCGCCAGGCCTTTTTCTGTTGGTCGGGGGTGAACGTGTTCGAGATCATCAAGGACGTCACCGGCCACCTGAATATGTTGGTGGGCATGGCCGACGATCCCGATTGGGTGCGGGATATGGTGAACACCTACACCGAGCTCAATATCGCCCTTCAGGAGATCCTCTTTGCCCAGGAGGGCCGCCCCGACGGCATCTGGTACTATGAGGATATGGGTTTCAAGGGGCGACCTTTCATGTCGCCGGCCATGTATCGGGAGATCGTCCAGCCCGGCCATGCCCGTTCCTTCGCCTATGCCCACAGCCTGGGTCTGCCGGTGATCGTCCACTCTTGTGGCATGGTGGAACCGCTGGTGCCGGGGCTGATCGAGGCGGGAATGGATTGCCTCCAGGTGATCGAGGTCAAGGCGGGGATGGACCTGGTCAAGCTCTATCGCCTCTATGGCGACCGCATCGCCTTTATGGGCGGCATTGATGTGCGGGTGCTCTATAGCAACGACCGCCGCCAGATCGACGCGGAGCTGGAGGCCAAGATCCCCATCGTGATGCAGAATTATGGCTATGTGCTCCACAGTGACCATTCCATCCCCAACACGGTCCATTACGACACCTATCGCTATTTCATCCAAAAAGGGCTGGAGCTGGGGACATACAAAAGTTGAACACAGGCATAAAGCCTCGCTGTGAGGGGAGGGGAGTGTGACGGAAAGACTCTCACGCAGCGCGCAAAGGGTGGCAGAGGCCCTGGCAGAGAAAGGGATCCCCCAGCGGGTGGTGGAGCTGCCCGCCTCCACCCGCACCGCCGCCGAGGCGGCCCAGGCCATCGGTTGCCAGGTGGGGCAGATCGCCAAATCGCTGGTGTTCCAAGGCCAGCGGAGCGGGCGGGCTATCTTGGTCATCGCCAGCGGGGCCAACCGCGTGGATGAGGCCAAGCTGGCTCAGGCGTTGGGCGAAAAGGTCATCAAAGCCGATGCCGCTTTTGTGCGCCAGCATACCGGCTATGCCATCGGCGGGGTGCCGCCGGTGGGCCATACCGAGGCGCTGGAGACCTTCCTTGACCCGGATCTGTTCCTCTATGAAGAACTTTGGGCGGCGGCGGGCACGCCCAACGCCGTCTTTCGCCTCACGCCGCAGGAGTTGGCTGCCTTGACCGGCGGCCGTGTGCTGGCCATCAAGTGAAGCGGAGGGAGCGCGATGCTGGCCGATCTTCTTGTCATGCTGCCTCATCCGCCCGATGTGTGGGGCGAGGGGGCCTTGTTCGCCTTCTCTGGACTGGATGGCCCCACCTGCGTCGCCAGCGGGTTCGTGGCCACTTTTGGCGCCCAGCCCTACGATCTCCTTTTCCACACCCCCACCCGCCGCCTGTTGCGTCTGGCTTTGGAGGATCTGGGCACCGTGCGTCTGGCTACAGGCGATGTTTTGGCGGTGGAGACGCCCCAAGGTCCGCTGTTGCTCACCTATAGCGCCTGGCATACGCTGGTGGGTCTCCTGCCTCAGGGTGCGGGGGTGAACCTGGCTTTCGAGGGCGAGCCCGGCGAACCGAGCAAGCTTGCCTCGTTTTCGTGGGTCGTCAAGGACGAGGATGCGGGCGATGTCCTGGTCTGCCTCCGGGAAGGGGAACGGCTTGCTCTGGCTTATGCCCGATCAGAAAAGACGGCCTGGCGACGCGCCAGAGCCGGCCTGGAACGGAACCCCTGGCAGGAGGCCGCCCAACGCTTGGCCTTTTACCGGCGCGTTCCTGTTTTGCCCGATGCCTCGCGCCAACGGCTGCTCAACAAATGTATCAGTGTGATGCGCGTCAACACCCTGGCCCCGGAAGGAGCCATCCGCCACACTTGGACCACCCCCGACCGCGTGCCCCACAAGGATATGTGGCTGTGGGATACGGTCTTTCACTCCTTGGCCCTTAACCGCCTGGACCCCCGTGTGGCGTGGGATTCGCTGCGGGCGATGTTGGAGACTCAGCAGCCCGATGGGATGATCCCCCATCAGTTTAGCATCACAGGGTGGCATTCGCACATCACCCAGCCACCTATCCTGGCCTGGGGGGTGTGGGAGAATTACCAGGTGACGCAAGACCGGGCCAACTTGGAATGGGCTCTGCCCCGCCTGGAGGCCTATTTGGCTTGGGATTGCGCCCGGCGCGACCAGAACGGCAACGGTCTGTTGGAATGGTTCATCGAGGAGCATCCCTTGTGCCGTAGCGGTGAATCGGGCATGGATAACTCGCCCCGCTTTGATGCCGCCATCCCGCTGGACGCGGTGGATTTCTCCACCTTTGCCGCCCTGGACATGGGCTACACCGCCCTCATCGCTGCCACTTTGGGCCAGGCGGACAAGGCCCTCGCCTGGGCGGTGCGGTCACGCCGCCTCTCGGAGGCCATCCATCGCCAACTGTGGGATAAGGAGGATGGCTTTTATTATGACCGCGACCTGCAGGGGCGCTTTTCCCGGGTGCGGGCGGTGAGCGGCTTTTTGCCCCTCCTGCTCGATGATCTTCCGCCCAAGCGGGTGACGCGGCTGGTGGCGTGGCTCAAGGACCCCGCCGAGTTCGGCACGGCCTTTCCCGTGCCCAGCGTGGCCGCCTCGCATCCGGCCTACTCCACCGATATGTGGCGCGGCGCGACATGGCTCAATTTCAATTACCTGATCATCTTGGGCCTGCGCCGCCAGGGTCGAGAGGAGGAGGCGCGCTGGTTGCAGGAAAAGACGATCCAGTATGTCAATAAGTACTATGAGCGTTACGGCGTCATCTTTGAGTTTTTTGATAGCCAGGATCAGCGCCCGCCCACCCTCTGCGACCGCAAAGGGCCACACCAGGAACCGTACAACATCCGCCGCAAGATGGATTCCATCCGAGACTATCATTTTACGGCGGCGCTGGTGGCCTGCCTGCTGTGGGAGTAGCCGCGGCATGGGCGTATGGAGCAAGGGCAACAAGGATACCAAGGGCGAAAATGTGAGCGCCTCTTGATCCTTTTGTGGGCCAATTTTCTGTCGCTGAAGGAGGAGAGAGCATGATGGAGCATCCGGCCTTGTGCGATTGGCAAGATCCGCAGATAGTGGGGCGCAACAAGGAGCCGGCCCACGCCACGTCGGTGCCCTACCCCGACCGGGAGACGGCCCTGCGCGGCACGCGGACCGCCTCGCCGTGGTTCAAGCTGCTCAACGGGGCTTGGCGCTTTGCCTATGCCCCCAACCCCGCCGCGGCGCCCCAGGATTTCTACCGGCCCGATTACGATGATGGTGCTTGGGCTACCATTGCCGTGCCCGGCAACTGGCAGATGCAGGGATATGACATCCCCCGCTACACCAACGTGCAATACCCCTTCCCGGTGGATGACCAGCTCTCTGTGCCCCGAGACGATAATCCCACCGGCTGCTACCGCACCCGTTTCGTCCTGCCCTCCGGCTGGGAGGGCCGCCGGGTGACGATCTGTTTCGAGGGCGTGGATTCGGCCTTTCACCTCTGGCTCAACGGCCACGAGGTGGGCTATAGCGAAGATAGCCGCACCACCGCCGAGTTC
>DAOTZU010000283.1:0-5233 GCA_034433995.1 Anaerolineae bacterium | reverse complement strand
GCGGAACACGATCTAGAATACATTGAGAACAAGTATCCCCAGGTGCGGGTGCAGCGCTTTAACATCAAAGAGGAGATGGCCCTCAACCAATACCTGTGCAACCGCGCCAGAGTCCCCGCCGACAAGCACCTCACCGCGCCGGCCCTTTTCGTGGGCGAGCGCTACCTGCTGGGCGAGGAGATCCGTGCGCGGGCCATCGAAAGCCTCATCGCGCCATATCTGAGCAGCGGGGCCGGCGAACCTTGGGCCGGCTGGGAGGCCGCAAAGGAGACGGTGGAACAGACCATCGTCGAGCGCTTTCGCTCCTTTGGCCTGTTGACGGTCATCGGCGCGGGGCTGTTGGACGGCGTCAACCCCTGCGCCTTTGCCACCATGATCTTTCTCATCTCCTATCTCTCCTTCCGCAAGCGGGCGGGGAGAGAGTTGCTGGCCACTGGCGCGGCCTTTGCCCTGGGCGTTTTTCTCACCTACTTGGGTGTAGGGTTCGGTTTTCTCAAATTCTTGGCCTCCTTGCCCTTCCTGAATATCATCGGCAAGTGGATTTATGGCCTCACCGCCCTGCTCTGCCTGGCCCTGGCCTGGGGTAGCATCGGCGATTACCGCAAGGCCAAGGAGGGCCGCCTGGAGGATATGAGCCTCAAGCTGCCCGAAAAGATGCGCGGCTGGACCAAGACGCTGATCCGCGAAGGCACCGGCGCGCGGCGTTTCGTCTTGAGCTCCTTCGTCCTGGGGTTCGGCGTCTCCTTGGTGGAGCTGGCCTGCACGGGCCAAGTGTACCTGCCCACCATCGTCTTTGTCTTGGGCATCCCCGCTCTACGGGTGCGGGCGAGCCTGGCGTTGCTGCTTTACAACATCATGTTCATCACGCCCTTGGTGTGTGTCTTCCTGGTGGTTTATTACGGCACGACATCGGAACAACTCATCGCCTGGATGAACAAGCGCAGCGCGGCGGTCAAGCTGGGCATGGCGGTGCTGTTCATCTTTCTGGCGGCCTGGATGATCTATAGCATTATCGCTCTCTAGAGAAAAAGACTATGAAGAAAAAGAAAACGGAAAAAAGCGCGAACAAACGTTTACTTTTAGGGATCATCGTGGGGGCGGTCGTCCTGGTCGTTGTAGGCCTCAAGATCTTGGGTCAACGCTCAGCCCAACCGCTGAAGCTGAGTGCCGAAAGTGCCGCCATGCTTACCCAAGCTCCTGCCCAAGCTACCAGTGCCCCGCTGCTGGGGCCAGCCTTGCCCGCAGCCACTCCCGCTCCCGACGGCGATCCTTTTCCTGCTAGCCCGGCGGCCCAAATAGCCTGGTTGCAGCGACAGCGCAAGCCCGCTATGATTCTGTTTCACAGCACCAACTGTATTCCCTGCAAGACGATGGAACAGCTAGTGAAAAAGGTGCGGGTGGATTACGAACCGGAGGTCGTTTTCGTGGATGTGATCACCAATGACCGCGCCAACCTGACCCTCATTCGGCAAGCGATGATCCAGGCCATCCCCACCACGTTCTTTGTTTCCAGCTCGGGGCAATCCAAGCGTGTGGTGGGGGCTATCAAAGAGGAGACACTACGCGCCGAGCTATCCCGGTTAAAGGCGGGCCAATAGGGATATGGAATTTGATTTTACAGCGATTGCCGAGGTTTCTTTATGGGCGTATGTGCTGACTTTATTGGGTGGCCTGGTCACCAGCGTGGGGCCGTGCAATATCGCCATGATCCCTTTGGTCGTCGCATTCGTGGGCGGTCAGCGGGATATCAGTCGTGGGCGCAGCTTAGCCCTTTCATCTGCCTTTGCCCTAGGCTTGGCCATCACCCTGACAGTTTTGGGGGTCATCGCCGCCCTCGTGGGCGGGATGATCGGTGGGAACAGTCATGTGTGGTACTATATCGTCGCCGCCGTGTGCATCTTCATGGGCCTTCAATGGCTCGGAGTCATCGCCATGCCCCTCCCGGACGCGGCGGCTAGGCTGCGCGAGCGAGTCAAACAGAGAGGCATTCTGGGAGCATGGCTCCTGGGATTGGCTTCCGGTCTGGTGGCTTCGGGCTGTGCGACTCCTGCCCTGGCGGCCATCCTGACTTTGGTCATGGCGAAAGGTGCTGTCCTTTATGGTGCCAGTTTATTGCTTGTCTATGGCCTTGGACGCGGGATACCGATCGTCCTTTTTGGTACCTTTGCGGGTTTGCTTAAGCTGATTCCACAGCTTACACGCTGGACCTCGCGCCTTGAGCAGGCCAGCGGAGCGCTGATGATCATCATTGGCGTCTATTTCCTCTGGATCGCCTAACCATGAAGGAGAGATGATGGACCGTCGAAGATTTCTGCAAAGTTTGGGCGTGTGGCTGGCCGGCAGCGTGCTTTGGGGCTGCGCGCCCGAGCAGGCGACGGCACCCAAACCCGTGGACCAGCCCACGCGCCCGGCGGCCACGCCCACGGCGACCTTGGTCTATAACGTGCCCCTGCCCCCCAAACCTACAGGGACCAAGGGCAGCAGCCCCCAGGCCCAGACGGCGCTGCCGCCGGCCTCTGCCGGTGCTTTCAAGCTCACCATCCTGCACACCAACGACTCGCGAGGGTATGTGGACCCCTGTGGTTGAGGCGTGCCCCAAGGTGGGGTGGCCCGGCGGGCCACCAAGATCAAGGAGGTGCGTCAGCAAACCCAACACACGGTGTTGCTGCTGGATGCCGGCAGCACCCTTTTTGGCGAGGCGCTGGCCACCCAAAGCCAGGGAAGGGTGGTGATCGAGGCGATGAACCTCATGGGCTATGACGCCATGACGGTGGGCCAGATGGATCTGGTCCAAGGTGTGGAGGTCCTTTTGGCCCGGGCCAAGGAGGCGCGTTTCCCCATCCTTTCGGCCAACCTGGTGGGTGCCCAAGACCGCAAGCCCCTTCTGCCGCCTTACACGGTCCTCACCCGCGATGGGGTGCGCTATGGCATCTTGGGCCTCAGCGAGCCCAAGGCCAACAACTGGCCCAACGTAAGCCAGGTGGTGAGCGTGCTGGATCCGGTGGAGACGGCCAAGAAATATCTGCCCGAGGTGCGGGCGCGGAGCGATGTGGTGATCCTGCTCTCCCATCTCGGCCTGGAGGAGGACAAGGCCCTGGCCCAGGCCGTGCCGGGGATCGACATCATCATCGGGGGGCGGTCGCGCAAGCTCTTGCCCGCGCCCGAGATCGTGGGGCAGACGGTGATCACCCAAGTGGGCTACGACGGCGAGTGGCTGGGGCGTTTGGATGTCACATTCGACGAACAAAAGCATGTGCGGGATCCCCGCACCGAGATCATCTCCCTGGGGCCTGAGGTGGCCGATGATCCCCAGCTCAAGGCCCTGGTGGAGAGCTATAGCAAACGTTATCCTACGCCGACGCCGGCCAAGTAAGGTGATAGTGAAAGGAGCCCGATGAGCAAAATCCGAGTGCTGTTTCTTTGCACCGGCAACTCGGCCCGCAGCCAGATGGCCGAGGCGTTCTTGCGCAAATATGGCGGCGACCGCTTTGAGGTCTATAGCGCCGGGCTGGACCCGGCCAAAGGGATCCATCCGTTGACCATCAAGGTGATGGAGGAGCGGGGATTCGATATGCAGGGGCACTATGCCAAGGATATCGCCCAATACCTGGGCAAGGTGCATTTCGGCTATCTCATCACCGTCTGCGACCGGGCCGAGCAGAATTGTCCCATCTTCCCCGGCATGGGCCAGAGGCTGCACTGGTCTTTCGAGGATCCTGTCGCCTTCCAAGGGACCGAGGAGGAAAAATTGGCCAAATTCCGCGAGGTGCGGGACCAGATCGAGGCTCGGGTGCGGGCGTGGTTGCAAGAGCTGGATGGGTGATGAGGTCAACAGATGGCGAATTCGGGCTTGAGCTATTGTCAGATCATGATCGGGCGGGCCATGACGGGGCTCATCGGCCTACAAGAGATTTTCGCCTCCTTGGAGCAAGAGGGCGTGTCCGAGGATGCCCCCGATTTGGGGCCGCGGCTGGTGGAGGCCCTGCGCCGGCATAACTATGTGCCCCGCAACGCCACGGCAATGTACGAGGCGGCCCTGGCGCGGGAATATCGCCAATATCTCGCGGCCCGGCGTTCGGGGCAGACGGCGCGCATCTGGCGCGATCCCCGCAAGGAGCACAAGCCCTGGTACCCGACGATCTTGGCGGAAAAGTGCGATGGGTGCCGGCTGTGTTTGCCCGTCTGTCCTCACAATGTGTTGGGCTGGGATGAAGGCCAGCGCGTCGTGTTGGTGTTGGAGCCTTACGAGTGCGCGCCGGGCTGCGAGCTCTGCGCCAAGGCCTGCCCGCGCCAGGCCATCATCATGCCGCCCCGCGCTGTGCTCTACCAGCGCGTGGAGGGTTCTGCCGGCACGACGAACTCCGCCTGTCAGGGCTGCAACCAGCAAGATTGTCGCGGTTGTCCGGAGGCAAGGTAACATGAACCCAGTGGAACTTGTGGACCGTGTGCTGAGCACGCTGACGCCGCAAAAGTTGCGCGAGGTCATCCTCGCCATCGCCCAAACCCAGGCGCCCGACGACCGGGAGAGCGTCACCATCGGGCCGATCATGGAGGCCCTGACCGGCACGGCCGACCTGGGCAGCGGGCCGGAGGCCTGGCAAGCGTATCTCAAGCTCCGCGAAGGGATCAAGGAGCTGGTGGCCGGGATGGAGGGGATGCAATATGTGGAGGCGGATTCTTGATGAGGCTCCGACTTTGTCTTCCTGGCAGGAAGACCCGCTAGATGACAGAGGAGGCCGCACGTCCCATGGCCGCATTGGATGAGATCTTGGCCGCCCTCACGCCCCAGCGTTTGGAGCAGGTGATTTTAGAGCTGGCGGCGAAACAACCCCCCGGCGAGCGCGCCGGCGTGGACGTCAGCACGATCATTATGGCGCTTTTGGCGGGGCGGGACCTGGGCCAAGGCGCCGCACGCAGCCAAAACTATCAGCGCTTGCGCGAGGCGATCCGCGCCAACGTTGCGCTGATCCCAGGCCTTAAATACGTCCCCAGCAGCGATTGATGAGGGGGAGATTATATCTTCCTGGAAGGAAGATCCGACCGACAAGAGCCGTAACGTGCCACGCCGCCCGTGGTTTTTTGCCCTTGAAGGGATTCGGCATATGATAGCGCAGCGAGCAGATGATATCTTGGAGGTTTTGCATGGCCATTGCGCTGGGCATTGATACCGGCGGCACCTACACCGATGCCGTCCTGGTGGAATACGAAACGAACCACATCGTGGCCTCGGCCA
>DAOTZU010000282.1:0-3151 GCA_034433995.1 Anaerolineae bacterium | reverse complement strand
GCTCTTGCGGGGCGGAGCCAAAAGGATGACGCTGGCCATCGCCCTCTTGGGGATGTTGTTCAACACCGGCAACGGCTACCTCAACGGTCGCTGGCTGTTCACCCTCTCCGGCGGTTATCCCATCTCCTGGTTGGCCGATCCGCGTTTTCTGCTGGGGCTGGCCCTCTTTTTGGCCGGCTTGAGCGTGAACACCCAGGCCGACCGCGCCCTTCGGCAGTTGCGGAGGCCAGGGGAATCGGGCTACAAGATCCCGCAAGGCGGGCTGTTCCGCTGGATCTCGTGCCCCAATTACCTGGGCGAGATGATAGAATGGATCGGCTGGGCCATCGCCACCTGGTCATGGCCCGGCCTGGCCTTTGCAGTGTGGGTGGCCGCCAACCTGGTGCCCCGCGCCCAGGCCCACCATCGCTGGTACCATGAGCATTTCCCCGATTATCCTCCGGAGCGCAAGGCCCTGCTACCCAAAGTGTGGTGAGGAGGAACGATGAGCCAAGAGGAATTGGTGGTGGTGTTCGTATCCCAGGGGCCCTTGGCCGCCGAGGTGGCCCGGAGCAAATTGGAGGCCAACGGCATCCCCGCCATGCTGCGCTACCAGGCCATCGGCCGCGTTCTGGGCCTCACGGTGGACGGCTTGGGCCAGGTGGAGGTGTTGGTCGAGGCAAGCCGGCTCCAGGACGCCCGCGATGTGCTGCAAGAGGGCGCCATGCCGCCGCCCCAGGAGGAGTGAGGCGCAGACCTGCCGTCCGTCAGAGCGACCCATCGCGCCAGGCAAAGCGCCCGCCCACCATGGTGCCCAACACCCGGGCCTGCAAGATCTCCATCGGCGGGAGGGCCAAGATATCCCGATCCAAGATGGTCACATCGGCCAGTTTGCCGGGCGCAAGAACCCCCAAGCGATCCTCTTTGCCGGCGGCGTAGGCCGGCCCCCAGGTGAAACCGCGCACCGCCTGCTCCGCGGTCAGCCGCTGTTGGGGATGCCACCCCTCAGGGCCGGGAGAGCCATCGGCCCTCCGCCGAGTGACGGCGGCATGCAGGCCCAAGAGCGGATCCGGCGTCTCCACCGGGCAATCGGAGCCAAAGGCCAAAACGGTGCCCCGCTCCCACAGGCTGCGCCAGGCATACGCCCCCGCCGAGCGGGCGCCCCAGTGCCGTTCGGCCATCTCCATATCCGAAGTGGCGTGGATGGGCTGCATGGACGCAATCACCCCCAAGGCGGCCAAACGGCCCAGATCCTCCGGGTGGATCAACTGCACATGCTCGATGCGGTTGCGCAGCCCCGCGCCCAACCCTTGCGCTTGGGCCTCCTGGAAACACCCAAGAACCTCGCGCACGGCGCGGTCGCCGATGGCGTGGATGGCGCAGCCCAAGCCGGCGGCGTTGGCCTTGCCCACCGCCCGGCGGATGACCTCCACGGGTGTGGTGGGGATGCCGGTGTTGTGCGGCTCCATCTCGTAACCCTGCAACATCCAAGCCGTGCGCGGCCCCAAGGCGCCATCGGCAAAGATCTTGACCTGGCCGATCCACAGCCAATCATCCCCGAACCCCGTGCGCAGCCCCAGCCCCACGGCCTCGTCCAGATGCTCCAAGGGCACACTTTGTTGCACCCGCAAGGTCAACTCGCCCCGCTCTCGCAGCACCTGTAACGCGGCCAACGCCGGCGGGCCATCGAAATTGTGCAGCCCGGTGAGGCCGGCGCGGTGGAGGAGGGCCAACGCCTGCCGCAGTGTTACCGCGACCTCGTCCAAAGTGGGCTGGGGCCGCAAACGCTCCACCAGGGCCATGGCCTCTTCCAAGAGGACGCCGGTGGGCTGGCCCCGATCATCGCGCACGATGCGGCCGCCGGGAGGATCGGGCGTGGCGGCGGTGATCCCGGCCAAGGCCAACGCCCGTGAATTGACCCACAACGCGTGGCCGCTTTTGGCGCTCAGGGCCACCACATGCTGTGGCGCCACCCGGTCCAACATGGCCGCCGTAGGGAACGCGCCGCCCCAGAGGTTGTGGTTCCAGCCGAAACCGCCGATCCAACTGCCCGCCGGCTTATGCGCCGCCTGCTCGGCCACCTGGACCAACACCTCATCGGGTGTGGGCCGCTCCGCCTGCACCGCCTGCAAGCCCTGGGCAAAGAGGAGGAGATGGAAATGCGCGTCGGTCAGGCCGGGCAGGGCGCAGGCGCCCCGCAGGTCCACCGCCTCGCCCCCTGGGCGCAACAGCGCCCGCGCCGTGGCATCATCGCCGGCATAGAGGATACGCCCATCCCCCATGGCCAACGCCGAGGCCAGGGGCTGGTGGGCATCCATGGTGTAACAGCGGCCGTTATAGAGGACGAGCTCAGCGCCCATGGGGAGGCAACTCCCGCGATCCCGGGGTATTGGGCCGGCGCCGGTGGGTTCAGCGCTTGGCCGCGAGGGCCGCGTTGGCCAGGACGAGCTTCAGGAGATCCGCGCCGATAAAGGGCGCCACGCCCAGCCGCCAGGCATTGGCCGGGCCACCGACGAAATGGCTCAGCCAGGCCAGGCCCAGCAGATAGATCGTCGCCAAGGCCGCCAAGCTGCCCGCCATCCGCCAGAACACGGGATGCACACCGGAGCGCCGGGCGATCCATCCCGCCAGCCCAGCAGCCACGGGGAAGGCCAGCAAATAGCCCGCCGTGGGCCCAAGGAAGGCAGCGGGGCCGGCCAGGCCGGCGGCCGTCCACGGCGCGCCCAAGAGGATGGCCTGCAAATACAGCCCTTGGGCCGCCAGCCCGCCCACCGGGCCCAGGACCAACCCACTCAGCACCACCACCAACACCTGCAAGGTGAGGGGCACGGGTGAAAAGGGCAAGACCACGCTGATCCGGGCGCTCAGGGCCGTGGCTGCGGTAAAGAGCAACACAGCCAACACCCTCACCCAGGTAGCGATATGCTTGCGTTGGAGAACCAAAGCTTCCATCGGAACCCCCTCAAATAGTTTTGAGCGTTCAGCCATCAGCCATCAGCGGCCGGAACGCGACTGCGTTTGTTGCCCTTGCCTTGCGTCGTCTCAACCTCAAAGGGCCGGGACGCGGACGACCGGAAGGGAATATAGGGATTTTCGGGAAAAGGTCAAAACCTCGGGCAGAGCGGGACACGTTCCGGGCTAATGGTGGAACAGGCGCACGCCGGTGAAACAG
>DAOTZU010000281.1:0-6774 GCA_034433995.1 Anaerolineae bacterium | reverse complement strand
CAGCAGGCTATAGTATTTTTCCGATTCTTTGGGCGGCCTCACCTGGCCGATGACCATATCGCCGGTGCGCAGACCAAAGCGCCGGATCTGGGATTGCGAGACATAGACATCCTCCGGCCCCGGCAGCAGGTGGTCGCTGCGCAAGAACCCCATGCCATCCTGCACGATCTCCAAGACGCCGCCGCCAAAGATGAACCCTTGCTCTTCTGCCTGGGCGCGCAGCAGCCTAAAGATCAAGTCTTGTTTCTTTAGGCGGCTATACCCCACAATTTCTTTTGAGCGGGCAATATCGCGCAGCTCGCTCAGCGTCAGCGTCTCAAGTTCGGCAATATTCACGTTTCGTGCTCCATCCGGTCATGATAGGGAAGAGAGACACACATACAGAGGAGCGCCCGCATCCCATGCCGGGCGCGTTTCATCGGCGAACAAAGATACACAAGGAGTCCACAAGGCCGACATTTCTGGGGTAATACAGCACAAGAAGCACAAGCTTTGGCGGATGCCGCGCACATCATCCGCTAGCGGAGGTGACATAACGATAGAGACTGATGGCATACGCCAAGAATCGATTACATTATAACACCAAACTGGGATAACGTCAAATGAAATTTTTTTGCGGAGGGGTGTCAAGAGATACTCCCGTCGGTTAGAAACCGACGTCTGGGGATGACAAGCCCGCGCTGAGGGCTTGGTGTGCAGAGCCGTCGGATTCCATCCGACGGCGGGCAAGGCGTCTGCACGCCTTTTTTCAGCACCCTCGCAGTTGACAAGCCTGGCGTGTGGCGCTACTCTAGCCCTCGTTAGAGCGGCCGGCTGGATGCAGCCTGGCCGTGTATCTCTGCTCAGAAAGGGGAAACTGATGGATCGTGTGACATTGCGCAGCAGCAAAACCTGTCCGCCGCCGAGCTGGGCGCTCTGGGAGCGCACCCTCATTGACAAGATGAACGAGGCCGCGCCCATCTTTCAGGAGCGCTATACCCGCCAAGATGGCACCTTCGTCTGGCGGGAGTCGTGGCCGGGCTTTGATGGCTCCGACGATGGCTATGAGAGCTATCACAACTGGCCCCTGTTTTACGCCCTGGGCGGAAGCGAGGAGATCCACCGGCGCAGCCGCTACCTGTGGGAAGCCGTCACCAAACAGTTCACCGCCTATGGCCAAATCTATCGCGAGTTCGACGCCAACTATGACTGGATGCACCACGGCGAGAGCTCTATCTATTTTTATTATTTCGGTCTGGCCGATCCTTCCGTGGCCCGGGACCGGGCACGCACGCTGCGTTTCGCCAGCTTTTACATGGGCGAGGATGAGGAGGCCCAGAACTGGGACCCCCAGCGGCGCATGATCCGTTCGCCCATCACCGGTAGCCGCGGCCCACGCCTGGAGAACCAGTGGGATGATTGGGCCACCCATCGCGCCATCTTGGCCCATTATCCCGCCCCCTTTGAGGACATCCCCGGCGTGGAAGGGCCCATCGCCGATTGGAACGACGACAAGGTCTATGCCGAGATCCTCAAGCTCCTCAATCAGCGCATGATGCGCTGCGATGTGCCCCTCAACCTCACCGCCACCAGCTTGATCACCACGGCCTACCTGTACACCGGCGAAGACAAGTATCGCCGCTGGGTGTTGGATTATCTAGAGGCCTGGGCGGAGCGCATCGCCGCCAATGGCGGCATCTGCCCGGATAACGTGGGGCCCAACGGCATCATCGGTGAGACCATGGACGGAAAATGGTGGGGCGGCTACTATGGCTGGCGCTGGCCTCACGGTTTCATGACCATCATCCAGCCCCTCACCATCGCCGCCATGAACGCTGTCCTACTCACGGGGGATATGCGCTATTTGGATATCCCTTGCGGGCAATTGGATCGCATCATAGCCCTGGGTTACGTCAAAGATAATGCTCTCTATGTGCCCAACCGCCACATGGACAAGGGCTGGGCGGATTTCCGCGTGCTGCGGCCCGAATATCCCATCCAGATTTGGGCCATGTCGCAGGCGGCCGAGGACGCGGCGCGCTTGGAGCGCTTCCCGGAGCGGCTGAGCCAGTGGAACCACGTCGCCCCTGGCCGGGGCAAGGGGGACGATATCCACATCGCCCCGTGGTGCCGCTACATTCAAGGGGAGAACCCGGATTACCCTGTGAAGATCTTGGAGGCTCAGTGGGCCGAGGTGACGCGCCGCATGGAGGTGATGGCCCATGACGATGGCGATCCGGAGGATTGGGACGTGCACCATTGGCAGGAGATCAACCCTGTGCACACCGAGGCGCTGGTGCAGCTCACCTGCGGCGGTCCGCAGATCATCTACCACGGTGGCCTGCTCCACGTGCGCCTACGCTATTACGATGCCGACGCCCGGCGGCCCGGCCTCCCGCCCGACGTGGGCGCGTTGGTGGACCAGTTGGGCGCCGACTATGCCAGGGTGACACTGGTGAACATCAGCCCCTTGCGGCCGCGAAGGCTGATCGTCCAGGCGGGGGCCTTTGGGGAGCACAGCTTTACCACCGTCACCGATTTGTTGGCCGACCAACCGGCGCCGCTGGCCGTCAACTATAAGTGGTTCCAGGTGGAGCTGGCGCCGGGGGGCATGGTGCAGCTCGCTTTGGGGATGAAGCGCTACTGCAACCAGCCGTCGTACGAACAACCGCTGTGAGCCGCCTACCTTGTATTGTATGTTTATGCCACAGTGGTGTATCCCAGGGCACACGGTGAGGATGTTCCCTCACCACGGAGACACGGAGGGTACGGAGAATCTCCAGTTTCTCTCCGAGTCCTTGGTGGCTCAGTGGTGATGCTCAGCCGGTAGCGGCCCGCCGAGTTGTGCCAGCGCCGCCTGGAGCGCCTGATTCGCCGCTTCCAGGTGCTCGGCGGCGGCCAGGAGCTCTTGGCGGGCCGGGCCGGCCTTCTCCGCCCAGGCGCGAAACTCGGCGGCGTGTTCGGCGTTGTGCTCTTGCCAATGAGGAAGCAGAACCCGCAGCTTCTCTTGCTCGCTGAGCATGGTTATTCCTTTCCGGATTCTTGAGTTGGGGCGATGTAGATGGTGTGCTTGAGAAAGTCGATCTCCACGATCTGGCCGGCGATGGTGTAAGGTTCCTCAAAAAAGCGCTCAAGGCGCACGCCGCCCTCCACGGGCACGAGGCGGGTCACCTCGCGGAGCACCTCTTTCCTTGCCCCGTCCTCAAGAACGTAAACCGTGGCCTGGCACATTGTCTTGCCCCCTTGTGCTAACGTCCGTGGCGCCAGCGGAAGCCGTATCTGTGGCCGCCCTTGGTCTGGGCTGGGCTCACCATGCGATTCAGGGAAGGAACCGATGGTCGCGTCTCCACGCGCCGTTGGGCCGCATCAATGAGGGCGGCAGCCACCCTGGGCACGAGCTCCCGGCCCACGAAGGCCAGGGCCGCGCCCAGCCAAGGCAGCGCCTTGGTCGCCGGCGCAAGCGACGGCGTGATGCGGGCCGCCTTGGCCGGGGCGGTCTGCGTCGCCGGCGCCGGCTCGTGCACAGCGAGGATGGCCTTCTCAGGACATGCCTCCAGACACGCCTCACAGCCGCGGCAGGCCTCCGGCGCGATGGTGGCCTTCCCCTCCACCAACCGCAGCGCTCCCGTGGGACATACCTCAAGGCAAGCGCCGCAACCTGTGCAGCGCTCCGTATCAATATATATCATCTGCCCCCTCCTCGCAAATGCCAGCGGCCAACCGCCCGCAAGGTACGGACGGTTTGAGGGTGTCGAGAAATGCGCCCGTCGGTTAGAAACCGACGTCTGGGGATGTTAAGCCCGCGCCGCGGGCTTGGCGGGCGAAGCCGTCGGATTGTATCCGACGGCGGCAAGTCCTCTACACGCCTTTTTTCAACACCCTCGACAGTTTGCCTTTCTCCGCCAAAGGTGTAAACTCCAAAGGGTGGTCAGGGGGCATGTTCTGCCCCCTGACCCGGTTCCCAGGACGGGTGGCAGGGGTCGAGGCCGTCACTCGTCCTGGCCTTTTTCTGTGGCCTCGCCCTTGCGCAGGGCAGCGAGGCGCTCCTCCAAGGCTTGCAGGTGCTGCTTCAGCCAGGTCACCTGCTGTTCCAGCGCCGCTGCCTCCTCCTCAGGGCTTGGCGCCTGTGGATACGGGGGCATCCCGGGCGCCGGCGGCGTTCCCCAAGCGGGCGCCCAACCGTAGCGCATCCAACCGGGCAGGCCCGTGGCATAGTACCAATGGCGGTAGCCCCAGCCACCACGCCCGCCGCCCAGGCCCAGTCCCCGCCCGGGGAACGGATTCATAAAGCCCGGCACAGGATAGCCGGCGCAATAGCCGGCCGCCCGGCCGGTCATGGGCCCTTGGCCCCAAGGTCCAGTTCTATCTCCGCGTGGCATAATCATCCCTCCTCAAACGTGATCTAGGTTTTACCACCAGCGGGCGCGCCATGCGCGTCCGCCCCGACAGCCGCGACGCGGCCACCACCTGGCCATGGGGAAGCCCCAAGGCATCCCCACCCTCGGCCAGCGGGCAGGTAGCAGCGGGGCGTAGTGTACCGGCGTCCCCTGCCAGCCCGCGTAGCCATAGGGTAGGCGCCCTGTCGCCGGCGGCGGGAAGGCGATGGCACAGTAGCCCCTGCCTCCGCCGGTCAAAGGGCCTTGTCCCCGCGGCCCTGTTCCATCAAAACCTGGCATGTGACTCACCTCCCTTCTGCTGATTTCCCATACCTATTTGGTTGCTTGGGGCATAGCAGGCCCGCGCCAGGAGAGTAAACCCTGGTACAAGGCCTCGATCTGTTGCCCCACGGCGTTCGCCGCTAGCTCGGTCACCGCCAGCCCTTGGCGCATCGCCTGGATGACGATCTCATCATAGGGGATCTGCGCCAGGACCGGTATCTGCTGCTCATCGCAGAACCGGATGATCTCATCGGCGAGCTGCAGATTGATATCGCTCTTGTTAATGCATACCGCCGCCGGTACACGAAAGTGGGCGGTGACCTCCAACGCGCGTTGCAGATCGTGTACACCCGATACCGTGGGCTCAGCCACCAGCAGGGCCAAATCTACCCCCGTCACCGCCGCGATGACGGGGCAGCCGATGCCGGGCGCGCCATCCACCAAGATCCAATCTGCCTTCTGCTCTTCGGCGAGGATGAACGCCTGCTGGCGCACCGTGCTCACCAGTTTGCCCGAATTCTCCTCGCCAGGCCGCAGGAGGGCATGGATGAATGGCCCAAAGCGCGTCTCCGAATGGAACCAGTGCCCGGAGAGGCGCTCCTCCATGCGGATGGCCTCGGCGGGGCATTGGTAGAAGCAGGTGGCGCAGCCCTCACATCCGCTGGGTTCGACCTGGTAAGTGCCATCATGTTGGACAATGGCCTCGTAACGACATACCTCCGCGCAGCGGCCACAGGCCGTGCAGAGTGCGGGATCGATGGTGGCCCGTTTGCTGCCAAAGAAGCGTGTTTTGGCGATGACGCGCGGGTGCAAGATCAGGCCCAGGTTGGGAGCGTCCACATCCGCATCCACGAGCACGAGCCGATTGTCTCGCGCCAGCAGATGGGCCAGCGCGGCGGTGATCGTGGTCTTGCCCGTCCCCCCTTTGCCGCTGAGGATGACCAATTGTTTCATGCGTTCTCCATGCTTCGGGGCGTGGATACCATCGTATTCAACGCCTCCAACAGTTGGCGGAATGCTTCTCGGTATGCCGGCAACGCCTTGACCAACGGCGCTCCCATCGAGTAGGCTGCCGCGATCTCGCGCCGGAGGGGAAGGCGCAACAGCACGGGGAGATCGTTGGTACGGCAAAAGTCCTCTACGCCCGAATCTCCGCCGCCGTCCTTGTTGATCACCACCGCGATGGGCAGGTGCAGCACATCGCGGGCGATCTCCACCGCCAGAGCAAGATCGTGCAGGCCAAAGGGTGTCGGCTCGGTGACCAGCAAAGCCACGTCCGCCCCGCGCAGCGCTTCGATCACCGGGCAGGCCGTGCCCGGTGGAGCATCGAGGATGAGCGACTCCGCGCCATCCCAGCCCCTGTGCTCGGCATACCGTTTCAGGGCGCGGATCACCGGCGTCGCCATCGCCTCGCCGATTTGGAGGATCCCCTGGGCAAAAGCCAGGCCCTCGGCCTGCCCCGCTTCGATCACTCCCATCGGGCGGGGCACCTCGCGGATAGCCGCCGTCGGGCAGTTCAGCGCGCAGCTCCCGCAGCCATGACAGAGCTCATGAAACACGAGGGTGGTCGTAGGCAGCGAGGCGATGGCGTGGTACTGGCAGACCTGGGCGCAACGGCCACAGTGGTTACATATAGCTTGATCCACCTGCGGCACCAACTGCGCCACTACCTCGGTGTGCTCTATCGTCGGGTGGAGGAAGAGCCCGGCGTTGGGCGCTTCCACGTCCGCGTCAAGCAGGGCGGCGCGCCCCAGGTCGCTGGCCACCAAAGCTAGGCTCGTGGCGACAAGGGTCTTGCCGGTGCCCCCTTTGCCGCTGGCAACCGTGATGCGCATCGCTTGATCCCTCAACGGCGGGCACCGCCGGCGCCACGCCCCATGCCGCCACCGCCGCTACGACCCATGCCACGGCCCCTGCCTCCCTGCCCCAGGCCAGGCCCGGCGCCGCCCTTGCCAAAATCACTGCTGACGGTCGGTTGGCTGACCAGGGGTAGCTGCCCCGCCTTGAGGGCCTCCATGGCCTCTCGGACGGTGCCGCTCTCCACAGCATAGACCGCGATGCCGGCAGCGAGCAGTACTTGTAGGGCGTTCGGCCCCACGTTCCCGCTGGCTACCGCCTCTGCCCCTTGTTGGATGAC
>DAOTZU010000280.1:0-10071 GCA_034433995.1 Anaerolineae bacterium | reverse complement strand
AAATACATCCAGGGGCTAGAGACCATCGAGCGCGAGGTGTTGCAACGCCTCCCCGCCGGCCGGATGGATTTCTCCCCCTTGCGCGAACTGCGCCAGGGCCAGCAACGGAAACTGAGCTTCCTGGCCATCCTTTTTGGCTTCAGCCTGCCCTTGGTGGGCGTGCTCATCTACTTCATGGCCTCCATCTCGCTGATGGTGGCCCAATTCCAGCGCCGGGAGCTGGCCATGCTCAGCAGCCGGGGCAGCAGTCGCTGGCAAGTCTTGGGCCTGATGGTGCTGGAAACCCTCCTGATCTTGCTTTTGGCCTGCCCGGTGGGCCTTGCCATCGGCCTGGGGTTGGCCCGCCTGATGGGCTACACCCAGAGCTTTCTCACCTTTGTGCCGCGCCCCCCGGTGCAGGTGCACCTGGCCGCCATCGATTGGCGGTTGGTGGCCCTGGGCATGGCCGTGGGCGCGCTCTCCCGGTTGGTGCCCAGTTGGCTCGCCACCCGCCACAGCGTGGTGACCTACGAACAATGGAGCGCCCGCAGGCAGGTGGTGCTGAGCAGCATGCGCTTCATGCTGCTGGCCCTCCTGGTCTTGGCCACAGCCTACGCCTATCGGCAATTATCCCTCAAAGGCTCGCTGGGGTTGATCGGCCTGCAGCCGGACGATCCCTCCTTCGATCCGTTGCTCTTGGCCGCCCCCAGCCTGTTCTTGCTCACCGCGGCGCTCATCGCCTCGGAATTGTTCGCCTTGGTCACCCGTCCCCTCATCCTGGTGGGGAAGGCTTTGCCCTCGGTGGCGGGGTTCCTGGGCTTTATGAACATCGGCCGTGAGGGAGGGCAATATCGCACGCCGGTGTACATGATCGTGGTCTGCCTGAGCCTCGGCGTGTTCTTTGCCTCCTTGGCCAAGAGCGCCGACATGTGGATGGTGGATCGGCGGCGTTATGAGGTGGGCACCGACCTCGCCTTCACCCTGGAGACCGAAAGCGAGGGCCTGGGCGCCGGCGAGAGGGGGGTGCAGCACAAAGGCCTGCTGCTACCCATCAGCGATTATCAGCAGATCCCAGGGGTCCACAAGGCGGCCCGGGTGGCCGAGTACGCGGCCAAGGCCACCAACGCCCAGGTGCCGATCTTGCGGTTGATGGGCATCGATCGGCTGGATTTCGCCCAGGTGGTTTACTATCGCCGCGATTTCTCTCCACAATCGCTGGGCGAGCTGATGAACCGCCTGGGCACGCGTCAGGACGGCCTGCTCATCCCCAGGAAATTGGCGGAGCAGTTGCAGATCAGCGAAGGGGCCGAGTTCCCCTTGCGCCTGAGGCTGGATCGCGATCTGGAGCACGATTTCACCTTCACCGTGGTGGGTATTTTTGATTATTTCCCCACCATGTACGCCCAAGATGCCTGGATGGTGGTGGCGAATCTGCCCTATCTGGAGATGCAATCCGGCGGGCCGCTGCCCTACGGCGTGTGGATGCGGCTGGAGCCGGGGGCCAATAGCCAAGAGATCCTGCGGGCGGTGCAACGCATGGGGCTAACCCCCGTGCTCAGCGGCGATTTGCGCCTCAAGCTGGCCCGAGACCAAGCGCGCTTGGAACGCATCGGCCTCTTTGGCATGCTCTCCATCAGCTTTATCACCGGCGCGGTGCTGGCGGGCGTGGGGCTGCTGGTCTACAGCTTTGCCTCCATGATGGGGCAATCCGTCCGTTTTGCCGTGTGGCGGGCCTTGGGCATCAAACGGGGCGAGGTGGTGGCCGTGATCTCGCTGGAATATCTGGTGACGCTGCTTTACGGCATCATCGCCGGGATCGCCTTTGGCATTTGGGGGGCGCGGCTCTATGTGCCGTTCTTCCGCGTGACGGATTCTACCGCCCTGCCCGTGCCGCCCTTCATCCCCTTGTTGGATTGGCAGCGGGCCATCTGGATGGCCCTGAGCATGGGGTTTGTGTTGCTCTTGATCGAGGCCATCATCCTGGTGCGGGTGGTGCGCACGCGGGTGTTCGAGGTGCTGCGCCTGGGCGTACGGGAATAGCCAGCCCACCCCGCTATTTTGACGCCGTCTCCGCCCTCTGGTATAATAAAAACCGCAAGAGCCGTTAGCTCAGTCGGTAGAGCCCCTGCCTTTTAAGCAGGTTGTCACGCGTTCGAGTCGCGTACGGCTCATTGGTGTTGTGATGATGGCAAGGCCCACAATCCACGCGAACAAGCCCGCTTCTGGAGCGATCCGGAGAAGCGGGCATGTTTGTTTTCCCTGACTTTCCTCGCTCCCCGGCCCACGTCCTGCCAGAGCGAGGAAGGCCGTTCCCTCCAGCCTGAAAGGCACGATGATGAGCGAACCTCTCTACGATTTCGCCGAGCTTCGTCTCTCTGCTAAACCGGCAGTGATCCTCTTGATCCTTCTGGGTATCATCCTTGTCGCCATCAGCGACACTTTGCCGAATCCCCTCCAGATCGGCCTCTTTGCCCAGCTCTTTTTCGGGGCGGCGGCGGGGACCTGGCTGTTGAGCCGGACGCGCCCATGGCTGGGCTGCGCCTTTGCTGTGGCCTCCCTCACCGTGTTGGCCTATCTGGCCTGTGGGCCCATGGCCATCCCCGGCGCCCTGCCTTTGCTGGTGTTGCCCCCTCTCTTGGCCATGACCATGATCGGCACCGCCGCTGCCACGGCCACCGCCCTGGGAGAGACGCTCCTTTGGGCCTTCTTGCCCGGCCATCTGCCGGGCACCACATGGGCCACGCTCCTCATCCCTTGGCTAACCCTCTGGAGCGCGTTCTTTTTGCTCTTTTCCACCCAGCGCTCCTTCTACCAGGTGGGACAGTGGCTTTGGGAATACTATCAACGCTTCCGCGATGCCCTGGAGGAGGCCCGCAACCGCAAAGCCGAGCTGCACCAAACCCTGGATGACCTGGCCCACGCCAACCGCCAGTTGGCCCTGGTGAACGAGCGCCTCACCATGTTGCGCGCCGTCGCCGAGGATGCCCAAAGGACCAAATCGGCCTTCTTGGCCAAGGTGAGCCACGAGTTCCGCACCCCGCTGAACATGATCATCGGCCTGATCGACCTTTTGGTGGAGACGCCCGAGATCTATGGCGATCGTTTGCCCGATGCCTTGCTGGAGGATCTGAGCATCGTGCACCGCAACTGCACCCATCTCGCCGCCATGATCAACGATGTCCTGGACCTCAGCCAGGCGGAGGCGGGCAAACTGATCCTGCGGCGCGAATATGTGGACCTGGGCCAGCTCATCACCGAAGCCTTGGAGGTGGTGCGTCCCCTGTTGGAGAAAAAGGGCTTGAGCCAAAAGGTGGAAGTGTCCGACGCCTCCCTGCGCGTCTATTGCGACCGCACCCGTATCCGCCAAGTGATCGTCAACCTGTTGAGCAATGCCGCCCGCTTCACGGAACGCGGAGGGATCACGGTGCGGCTGGAGAAACAAGCCCAGCAGGTGATCGTCAGCGTGGGCGATACGGGCCCCGGCATCGCCCCCGAAGACCTCAAGAGGATCTTTGAGCCCTTCTGTCAGGGGTCGGAAAGTCAATGGCGCGACAAAGGGGGCAGCGGCCTGGGGTTGAGCATCAGCAAGCAATTCATCGAACTCCACGGCGGGCGCATCTGGATCGAGAGCCAGAGGGGTCTGGGCACCACCGTCTTTTTCAGCTTGCCCGTCTCCCTGCCCGCCGGGCCCGTCGCCGGGCCGGGGCGCTGGCTGAAGGAGGAATGGGTCTGGGTGGAACGCACCTCCCGGGCCAAGATCCCCGAGCTCCCCTCCCAGCCGCGCCTGGTTCTGTGCGATACCACCGGCGAGCTCTCCCCCGTCCTGGCCCGCAGCGCGGAGGAGATGGAGCTTGTGGATGCCCACGACCTGGCCCAGACGCTGCAGGCCCTGGAAAAGGCCCCCGCCCATGCCGTCCTTTGCAACGCGGCCTCGCCGGATGATCTCCTGCGGCTCCTGGAGCAGGCCAAAGCCCGGATCGCGGATACCCCCATCATCGGCTGCGCGGTGCCCCCGCTGGCCTCCAGCGCCCTGCCTGCCGGGGTAGCGGGGTATCTGGTCAAGCCCGTGGCGCGCACCGCGTTGGCAAGCGCCATCAAGGACCTCGGCCGGCCGGTGCGCCGTATTCTCCTGGTGGATGATGATCCCGATGTGCTCCAGCTTTGGGCCCGCATGCTCCACGCGGGGGATCCCTCCTTGGAGATCCTCAGCGCCACCAGCGGCCCCCAAGCGCTGGAGCTCCTGCGCGCCCGGCGGCCCGACCTTCTCTTGCTGGATATCGTCATGCCCGAGATGGATGGCTGGCAAGTGTTGGAGGCCAAGAACCGCGATGCGGCGCTCCAACCCATCCCGGTGATCCTGGTCTCGGCCCAAGATCGCCCCGAGGGGCCGCGCCTCAGCCAGGTCCTGATGGCCACCATGGGGGGCGGACTCGCGTTGACCAAAGTGCTCGCCTGCTCGCTGGACCTGGCCAAGGAGCTACTCAAGCCCGATTAACGCTTGCTCCAACGCCCGGACGAACTCTTGGCGCCGCACCGGCTTGGCCAGATAGGCCGAGGCGCCCAGGGCCAAGGCCAGGTCCTTCTCTCGGACCACGGAGCAAACGATAATGGGGATGCCACGGCTCAGAGGATGCTGCCGAAGTTGGGCGAGCAGCTCCCAACCATCCACATCGGGCAGCATCACATCCAACACGAGGATATCGGGGGTGGTTTGCTCGATGGCCTCCCAAACGCGTTGCCCTTCGGCCACATGGGCGATGCGGTAGCGCGTGCCGGCCGTGTAGCGCTGGTAGAAATGCACCAGGTCCAGGTTATCATCCACCACCAAGACGGTGATCTGGTCCAGGGCGAGGAGGGAGAGATGCCAGGTGGCGCGTTCGCCCTCACGGATGAGGGCGATGTTGCCCCCTTGGGCGGCCAGGATCTCCCGGGCAAAATCGTCCTCCACGGGCGCCGCCGTGGGCAGGGGGTGGCCGGTGATGGTTAGAGCGATGCGCTCCCCCTTTTGTTCCGCAGCCAGGACGATCTCGCCGGCGCCCATATGCTCCAGAAATTGCCCCATGGCGGCGACCAAAACTTGGCGCAGGGCTGAAGGATGGATCGCCGCGACGAGATCGAGCGGCAAAGGCGCCGCCTTGAGCACAACGCCGCGCTTGCAGGCCAGCGTGTTGGCGATGGTGATGACGCTCTGCGCCGCCTCGGCCACGTTGGCCACCAGATCCGGCGCCATCTTGCGCAGGGCGGCCAACTCCTCTTGCACCTGGCGGCGCCAGGCCGCCGGCGCGCCCTCGCCCTCCGCCGCGGCGCCCTCTTCGGCCGGGGCGACCTCCTCCGGTGGGAGGACGCCGGCCTCCCGCCACAGATGCCGCGCCAAAAGGGCGATGGCCTGCTGTTGTTGGCGGCGCACATGGCGCGGGGTGATGTTGAGGCGCTCGGCGGTCTGCTCCTGGGTAAGCCCTTGCAGGTAGCGCAAGGAGAGCACATCATAGAGCTGCCGGCTGCGGGCGCAGGGGGGCGTCTCCGCTGCCGGTTTCAAGGCCTCGATGGCCCGCATCAAGGCGGCGCGGCAAGCCTCGTTCCCCCTTGGCCCGCTGTGGCCCTCCAGGATGGCCCCCAGCATCCCCGCCGGCACGTAAGCAGGGTCGTACAGATGCCCCAGGGCGTCCTGGAGCTGGCGCTTGAACACCTCAAAGGAAAATTCGTCCTCTGGGGGTCCTAAATTTGTCCGCGCCGCGGCCTTGTGCTCATCCATGGCCCATCATACAATGAATATAGCTTGGGTTCCCCCGATTGATCCCCGTGATGATGGTAGCATGGCCCGGGGCCGGCGTCAAACGCGGGCGGCCCAAAAGGCCATGTCTTGATAGAAAGGAGGCCCGACAAAAGATTTTGGTTCGCCCGCATGAAGTATTCCGCATATTTCAGAGGAGGACAAAAACCATGAGGATGCTCAAGCGACGTGATTTTCTGCGCGTGGCCACCGGCGTGGCCGCCGGGGCGCTCTTGGCGGCCTGCGCGCCCAAGCCCACCCCCACTCCGGAGCCGACCAAAGCGCCCACGACCGCGCCCACCACGGCCCCCGCAACCCAACCGACGGCCCAGACCGCTGCCCGGCCCATGAAGGGGAACATGTACCTCACGGGCTTTCCCATCGTCAAGGACAAGGTCACCCTACGGTTCTTTGCCCCGCACAACACCGCGGTGGAGGACTATAACACCAACCATTTCGTCGTCACCTACGAGGGGATGACCAACGTCCACATCGAGTGGCTCTTGGTACCGCCCTCGGGCCTGGCCGAGAAAAAGGCCTTGGCCTTTGCCTCGGGTGACCTGCCCGATTGCTTCTTTGGCGCCAGCGTCAGCGCCAACGAATGCGTGGATTATGGCGGCCAAGGGCTGATCATTCCCATCGAGGAGCTGATTGACCAATACTGCCCCGAATGCCAAAAGGTGTTCACCGAGACGCCGGAAGGCAAGTTGGGTAAAAAACTCTTGACGGCCCCCGACGGCCACATCTACCAGTTCCCCAACTATACCTTCTGCTACCACTGCACCTACCCAGGCAAATGCTGGATCAACAAAAAGTGGCTGGACAAGGTTGGCCTTACCGTGCCCAAGACCACGGACGAGTTCCATGAGGTGCTGAAGGCCTTCAAGACCCAAGACGCCAACGCCAACGGCGATCCCAACGATGAGTTCCCCTTCTCGGGCTGCACCGGCTGGTGGCCAGGTTATCCTACGAACTGGATAACCAATGCCTGGATCCTTGACGACTACAACTCTCATCTAATCATCGAAGATGGCAAGGTTCGTTTCTCGGCCAACACCCCCGAGTATCGGGAGGCCATGAAGTATCTGGCCGGGCTTTGGAAAGAGGGGCTGATCGATCCGGAGGCTTTTACCCAGGATCTGAACGGCTTGCGGCAAAAGGTCCAGCACGCAGATTACGCCCTGGTGGGGTGTGCGCCAGCTTACGCTTATCTCCATATCACCGGCGCGGATACGGGCAAGACCGACGAACGGGCCGACGAATATGTGGTGGTGCCGCCTTTGACAGGTCCCCATGGAGCCAGCTGGACCTTCTATAACCCCTGGGTGGTGACCGGAGGCAAGTACGTCATCACCAAAGCTTGCAAGATGCCCGAGGTGGCCGCCCGCTGGATCGACTGGTTCTACACCGAGGAAGGGCTGCTCCTGCAAAAGTATGGCCGCGAGAACATCGAGTGGTACCATCCCAAGCCCGGCAGCGGCGAGATGGGCCACGGCGAGGGCCTGGGCCCCATGCCGGCGCGGTTCAACTGGATGCCCGGCAAGGGCTGGACGGAACAATTGCAGAACATCACCCTCAACCAGCAGGGGCCCATCTATGAGAAGCGCGAGTTCCGCGGCGCCTGGACGAGCACGCCCGAGAGCCCCTTGGAGCCGCGCCTGGTGGAGGCCACGAACCAATATGTGGGCCACGAGATGAAAGAGGTTTGGCCCGGCGGCATCATGCGCACCAAGGCCGAGCTGGAGGAGATCCGCCAGCCCATGACCCAGATCAACACTTATGTGCTCGAGATGACGGCTCGCTTCGTGACCGGCGAGCTGGACGTGGACAAGGAGTGGGACAAGTACGTCAAGACCTTGGACGATATGGGCCTGAAGCGCTATATGGAGCTCAACCAGGTCGCCTGGGACCGGTTCGCCAAGAGTTGACAGAAGCCTCGGCGAAGGATTAGGATTATCCCGATCTCCCGTGGGAACATCTTCCGCGGGAGGTCGGGGTTTGGATTGTGGGCGTTCCTTGGGCAGCCTCGCCTTGGGTATCGCCCAGGCACGGAGATGAAGCGCCAGGCCCCGTAGCCCCTTATGGGCGTAGACCGAGAGCCGACGTAGGGTAGCGCGAGGTTGCAGTCTTTGAGCCCCTTGTGGGCGTAGGGCGACGGGCACAAGGCTACGGCGCGCGTTGGCGGGCCTGCGGGCGTGGGGATATTTTGATGGGAGAAGGGATGCTATGGTTGAGGGAACACGCGCTGCGGTCATGGCTGTGCGGCATGGCGCCACCCGGGCGACGCCGACGTGGTGGGCCGACGCCTGGCGCAGGATCAAGCGGCATTGGGAGCTTTACCTCATCTTCCTTCTCCCTTTGGCGCACCTGCTCCTCTTTCGCTACGTGCCCATGTATGGCGTGCAGATCGCCTTTCGCGATTTTACCATCACCAAAGGCATCACCAACAGCCCTTGGGTGGGCCTCAAGTACTTTTATCAGTTCTTTCGCGCCTACGAGTTCCGGCGGGTGCTGCTCAACACCGTGGGCATCAGTTTTCTCTCCATAGCCCTGGGGTTCCCCGTGCCCATCATCCTGGCCCTAGCGCTGAACGAATGTCGGGCAGGGTGGTTCAAGAAATTGGTGCAGATGGTCACCTACGCCCCCTATTTCATCTCCACCGTGGTGATGGTGGGGATGATCTTGCTCTTTCTCTCCATGAACGGCTCCCTCAATAGGTTCATCGTGCTTTTCGGCGGCCAGGCCACGAATTTCATGGGCAAGCCCGAATATTTCAAGATGATCTATGTCCTCACCGGCATCTGGCAGGGGGCGGGCTATGGGGCGGTGATCTATCTGGCGGCCCTCGCGGCGGTGGACCCGCAACTGCACGAGGCGGCGATCATTGATGGCGCCAACAAGCTGCAGCGCATCTGGTATATCGACATCCCCGGCATCTTGCCCACGGCCACCATCGTGCTCATCCTCAACTTTGGCCATATCATGAACGTGGGTTTCGAAAAGATCTTTTTGCTGCAGAACCCCATCAATATGCGCACCTCTGACGTGATCTCGACCTACGTCTATCGCCTGGGCTTGGTGGGGGCGCAGTACAGCTTTGGCGCCGCGGTGGGCCTGTTCACCTCGGTGGTCAACCTCATCCTGCTGGTGCTGGTCAACCAGATCGCCCGGCGGTTCTCGGAGACCAGCCTATGGTAGGCCACCTTGGGGCCACGCCCTGCGCAGAAGGAGAGGATGATGCGACAAACGTTGGCAGATAGGATCTTTGACGGGATCAACTACACCTTCCTGGCCTTTTGCTTGCTTGTCGTGGGCTATCCTTTGATCTATATCGTCAGCGCCTCCTTCAGCAGCGCCCAGGCGGTGGTGGCGGGCAAGGTGTGGTTGTGGCCGGTGGATGTCACCCTGGACGCCTATGAGGCGATCTTTAAAAGTCCGCGCATCGGCAGCGGCTACCTGAACTCCCTCATCTATGCCCAGTTGGGCACGGCCATCAACATCGTCATGACCACCCTGGCGGCTTTTCCCCTCTCCCGCCGCGATTGGTACGGCCGGGGGTTCTTTACCGCCATCCTCGTCTTTACCATGCTCTTTAGCGGGGGCTTGATCCCCACCTATCTTCTGGTCAAACAATTGGGCATGTTGAACACCCGCTGGGCCATGGTCATCCCCAACGCCTACAGCGTCTGGTATGTGATCTTGATGCGCACCTATTTCCAGAGCAACATCCCAGAAGAGATGTACGAGGCCGCCCAGTTGGATGGCTGCCGCGATGGCCAGTTCCTCACGCGCATCGTGTTGCCCCTCTCGGCGCCCATCATGGCGGTGATGGTGCTCTTTTACGCCGTGGGCCATTGGAACGCCTATTTCGACGCCTTGATCTATCTCTCCAAGACCGAGTTGATGCCGCTGCAGATCGTCCTGCGCGATATCCTGGTGCAGAACCAGTTCGATCCGGCCATGCTGCAAGGCATTGACGTCCGCGAATGGGGACGGCTGCAAAACCTGCGCGACCTGCTAAAGTACGCCCTCATCGTGGTGGCCAGCGCGCCGGTGTTGGCCATCTATCCCTTTGTGCAGCGCTATTTCATCCGCGGCATCATGGTGGGCGCCCTCAAGGGCTGAGCGCTCCTCTCACCATCCGCGCCCCCGGTCTGGGACCGGGGGCGTTTTCGTTGCTCCGCCGCGGAGAGGCCCTGGCCGCCGTCGGATGGAATCCGACGGTTCTGCCTGCCAAGCCCGCGGCGCGGGCTTAACATCCCCAGACGTCGGTTTCTAACCGACGGGACATTTCTCGCTCCCCGCCGTTCGGCACCACTTGC
>DAOTZU010000279.1:0-1831 GCA_034433995.1 Anaerolineae bacterium | reverse complement strand
CTGGGCGTTTCTGGTTCAGGCTCTTGGCCCGCTGCAGCCGCGCGCGCACCAAGTCCACCACCGCCCGGTAGACCTCCAACTGCTCCGCCTCGCTCAAGCCCAGGATCTCGCCCATGATGATGCGGTCCAGCTCCCGCCGGTCCGGCCGGACTTTGTCCAGGGAGACCTCCTCCGGCGTGGCGGCGCCGAGCTCGGAGAAAACCGAATCAACACGACGAAATAACAGCGGACGGAATGCCGCAGACACATGCTCGCTGTATCGCCAAGTTGGGCAGATAGGCAGTTTCTCAAACTCGTAAGTTTGAATCTTCAAAAGCCCCCCGCCAAAGCTTGTTCTGCCAGCGAGATTCTGAAAAAGCCAAAACACCGAGGAATTGAGAAATGGTGGGATGTCTTCGTGGGTATGCAGTTCCTGAAAATCGTCACTCACCCATACAGTGCCGATGAAACATCTCGCAACATCGTTTATTAAGTAGTTGATGTTAACTATCGCTGGCTCACGCTCTCCCAGGTCATACCATCTCGCCCCCCTGCTGGCGCACGTCGGCCTTTGATGAAACCCCTTGCGCTCGCCCTCCTCGATATAGCGCAGGACGTTGGTGCCTTGCAGTTCCTCCTTGTCCTTGTGGATCATCAACACCCGATATTTCAGCTCCTCCGGCCGCACGGCGATGGATTTGCACTCCCTGGGGCTTTTGATGACGTAATTGGGCACCCACTCGCCCCGCTCATCCTGGTGCATCCAGAACTCGCGCTCGATCCCCCGTTGCTGGATCTCTTCCTCGGTGAGGTAAAAGAACTCGTTGGCCCCGGTCTTGATCCCGAAGCGCACCTCGGCCACCTCTTTGAGGGGCACCAGCTTCCCCTTGCCCCGCTCCAGGATGGTGAAAAAGATCTGGGGCGCCCGCAGGTACTTGCCCCACTTGGCCCCGGCGTAGCTTTGGGTCTCGGGGTCCCAGCCCTCCTCCCACAGCTCCCGCTGGCGTTTGGGGTAGATGCGCAGCGCGTCATTTTCATAGAATTCATTATGGGCCAGGATGGTGCGCTGGAGCTTATCCAGGGCGTTCAGGCGCTCCATTTGCTGCTCCCAGATATCCTGGGCCGGGGGGAGAAAAGCGCGCAGGGGCTGTTTCAGATAGACAAAGCGGGCCAGGTGCTCGGCGCGCTGGGCCTCGTCGGCGCATTTTTGCAGGATGACGATGCAGGTGTTGATATCGGCCTCCTCGAACCAGCGCTCCACCTTGGATTCGATGATGGCGATAATCTTGTAATGCTTCAAGAAAAACTCTTGCAGCCCCTTGCCGTAATCCACATCCAGCCACGAATTAGAGACCACAAAGCCAAAGCGCCCGCCCTCCCGGAGGAACTTGTAGCCGTGGACGAAAAAGTAGGCGTGGATGCCGGCCCGTTTGCTGATGGAGGCCAGCTTTTTTTCGCGGAAGGTGAGGGCGCTCTGGATGAGCTCCTCTTTGTAGGCGGCGTCTTGCGGGGCGATCTCGGCGATCTCTTCCTGGCGGGTGTAGGGCGGGTTGCCCACGATGGCGTCGAACCAGCGGGGATAGACCACCTCCCGCTCCTCCAGGCCCAGGGTGCGGGCGCGGCCCCGGCGCCAACGCTCCGGGTCGAACCCCTCATCGCCCACCCGCAGGGCAAAGAAATCCTCCTGCAGGATGTTGGGATAGTTGCGGTCCACCCCCAGGTCGTTGATGGCCAGGTTGATGGTGGCCAGGTGGGCGGGGAACTTGGCAATATCGTTGCCCCAGAGGGTGGCCAGGATCTCCTCGTGGCCCAGGAATTGGTTCATCAGCTTCTTGTGCTGGTAGGCGCGCAC
>DAOTZU010000278.1:0-4146 GCA_034433995.1 Anaerolineae bacterium | reverse complement strand
CAAACCGTCTGCCAGATGCCGGTGGTGCGGGTGTAATGGCAGCCCCGCGAGGCGTAATCCGGGCATTGTTTGCCGCTGGCCTGCAGGGGCGAGCGGGTGTCATCTTGGGCGTGGAGGACCACCACGTTCGCGCCGCGCCGCAAAAGGCCGGTGATCTCGCAGCTAAAGGGCGTGTAGCCGCCGCGATGGCTGCCGGCGAGGCGGCCATTGATCCACACCCAGGCGTCGTGGTCGGCCGCCCCCACATGCAAAAGCACCCGCTGCCCTTCCCAGCTTGCGGGCAGTTGAAACTCGCGGCGATACCACACGCCGGGGTGAAAATCGATATCCCCCAGGCCAGAGAGGGAGCTTTCGGGGCAAAAGGGCACCAGAATCTCCTGGGGCAAATGCTCCGCCTGGGGCAGGCCCCGTTGCATCCCGCTGCGGCCTGGGTCGAAGGCAAAGCCCCAAACGCCGTTGAGATTGAGCCACTCCGGACGTACCATCTGCGGCCGGGGATATTCTGGGCGGGGGATATCCATGGTTTCCCTTTCTGGAGTGATGATTGTGCTTGCCAGGTGGCCTTATTTTAGGCCGGCGGGGAACGCCTGTCAACATTCGTGGTGCAGAGAGGGTGTTGAAAAAAGGTGTGTAGAGGCCTTGCCCGCCGTCGGATGGAATCCGACGGCTCTGCTTGCCAAGCCCGCGGCGCGGGCTTACCATCCCCAGACGTCGGTTTCTAACCGACGGGGGCATTTCTCGACACCCTCGTGGGGCAGAGGGCGCCAAGAGAGCACGGGCCAACCTCGCGCTTGCCCCGCACCGAGGCATTGACCGATGGGGCCACAAAGTTGCGCCCGTCGGCCCGATAGGGTAAGATGCGCGCCAAGAGGGGGATAGAAAGGAAGATGCCATGTCCTCGATCAAGTATCTGGCCGGCGAATCGGACATTTTTGTCGGTAAGCGGTCGCGCCTCAAGCGCTACCTGGTCTGCTCGTTGCAGGGGTATTTCCCGGTGCTGGTGCGGACGGGCGAGAACAGCTTGGCCATCATCTATCGCACGGGCGCGACCCATGTGGGGATCAGCGGGACCTTGGCGGTGGCCACCTCGGAGGATGGCGGCATGAGCTGGTCCGACCCAGGGGAGATCCAACCCCGCTGGGATGATGCCCGCAACCCGGCTTTTGGGGTCAACCAACGGGGCCACCTCCTCGCTGCCTACTGGCGCGCCCGGTTGCATAGTTATGAGGAGGATCCGGTCCACGGCTGGCGCTGGAACGGCCAGCCCAACGAGCGCTGGAGTACCATCCCCGCCCTCTATTACTGCCACAGCGCCGATGGCGGCCGCACCTGGAGCCAGCCCCAGCCCTACGCATCGCTTTGGCTGAGCCTGGCTTCGCCCTATGGGCGGATCATCTCCGCGCCCGATGGCACGCTGCTGATGGGCGTCTATGGCCGGCCGCGCCAGCCCATGTCTCAGGCGCGAGATCTAAGCATCCTGTTGCGCAGCACCGATGGCGGCGCCACCTGGGGCGATGAGACGGTGGTGGCCGAGGGCTATAACGAGACAGCTTATGCCTTTTTGCCCGATGGCACGCTCCTGGCTGCCGCCCGTTCGGAGAGCGGCCACGTGGCCACCTTGTGGAGCCGCGATCAAGGGCGCACCTGGACCAAGCCGGTCCAGGTGACCCGCGATGGCGAGCACCCCGCCGATCTGACCGTCCTGGCCAGCGGCAAGGTGCTCTTGACCTTCGGCCGGCGCATTCGGCCCATGGGCTGCGGGGCGCTAATCAGCACCGATGGCGGGCGCACCTGGAACCGGGAACGGGAGGTGCTCCTGGCCGGTGATGGCGTGGCGAACGTGGATTTGGGCTATCCCTCCACGGTGCAGCTCGCCGATGGGCACATCGTTACGGCGCTCTATTACGCCAGCGGCTCCGAGATGTCGGGCTCTTTCGGCGGCTGGGGGGAGGTCTCCTGCCAGGCGATCCACTACCGCGAGGAGGACATCCTGTAACGTTTTCCCCTCACCCCATCCCTCTCCCCAAAGGGGAGAGGGGGACGGGGAGGGAGGGGCGGCGGGCAGGCGGACAAGCTCCTCTCCCCACCGGGGAGAGGCCGGGTGAGGGGCATGCGCCAATGCACCCTTTCTCCCCTCACCCCATCCCTCTCCCCAAAGGGGAGAGGGGGACGGGGGGGTGAGGGGCGGGGGGCAGAGGGGCGGATAGGGCGCATCATCCGCGGCGGGCCAGGCGCGGCCGGCCGATGGCGGTGACGTCCACATCGGTCTGCAAGAGGAGATCCTGGCCCCAGCCCTCGGCCACGGGCGCGCTGTGGTTGCGCTGTTCCACCTGCACGCGGATATCCTCCGCGCCGGCGCGGCGCGCGCCGGCGATGGCCAACTCGCGGCCCCGCTCCTCCGCGTAGGCCAGGGCCTCGCCCAAGGTCTCGAAATCGCGCACTGCGTCGGGCAGGTGGGCACGGTAAAAGGCGCCCTCATCCTGGGGGATGATGGCAGTGTGGATGCGGCAGACGACGCTGCCCGCCACCGCCCCCAAGGCGTTGGCCACCTCAGGGTGGTCCGGGATGCGCAACGTGCCGTGGAGGAGTTGAGCCACCCGGGGGAAATAGGTGCGCACCGGCGCGCCGATGGCCACCAAGCTGGGGCGCACCGTCAACGCACATTGCAAATTGGTCTGCGCCGAGGGCCTCAAAGCACGCACGACCAGGGGATCCTCCAGAACATCGTGGTGGCCGTTCAGCCCGTCGTCCTCCAGCAACTTGGCGACGACCTCCGCCGCCACCCGCTCGGCGACCAAGGCGAACACCCGGCGGCAGAGCTCCTCCACCGCAACCCCCGCCCGCCGGGCCAGGAGCTGGGCGCCAAGTTGGGCGGCCTCTCGTTCCCAGATTGCGTAGACGCCGGTGACGTGGGAGGCGTCGGTGGGGGTAAAGCCGGCCCGGATGACGATCCCCTGGCGCTCCAGCCGGTCCAAGTCCTTGGCATAGAGCTCCGGATGCACCATGAGCTTGTACGCTTGGGCCATGCTGCACGGCCCTTGGCGCAGCGCGGCCAAGAGGTCCTCCTCAAAAGGCAGACCATGTTCACTCCAACGGACATTGGCGCGTTGCAACAAGAGAAACTCGCCATCGGTGGGTTCTGCCTTGGGCCGTTGCGCTTGTCGTTGCAACTCCTCCACCACGTGAGGATACTGCGCCGCCAAGAGGCAGAGGGGCACCACCCGCCGCGGCCCCACCCGCAGATCGCGCCCCTCATCGAGCCACACGCGGCTATCGCCCCCCAGGCCCACGGTGTGCACGTCGATGGCCTCCACCATGGTGCGCCAACGGCCCACTTTGGCGCCCTCTGGGCTGAGGCGCGGGCTGCCCTGGCTGATGACGGCGATGTCGGTGGTGGTGCCGCCCATGTCCACCACGATGGCCTCATCGCCACCGGCCAAATGTTGCGCGCCGACGACGCTGGCCGCCGGGCCGGAGAGGATGGTCTCGATGGGACGTTCCCGGGCCAAGGATGCTTCCATCAACGAGCCATCGCCCTTGACCACCATCAGCGGCGCCTGGATCCCCTGCTCGGCCATGGCCTGTTCCACGGCGTCGATGAGGTCGCACAGCAAGGGAATCAGCCGGCCGTTGAGGGTGACGGTGGTGGCCCGACGTAGCGCGTCGAGGTTGCGGGTCAGCTCGTGGCCGCAAGTGACGGGCAAACCGGTCAATTCCTTGACCAGCCGCTTGACCTCCAGCTCGTGGCCGGGGTTGCGGGTGCCGAAATAACCCGAGATGGCGAAGGCGGCCACGTGGGGGGCATGTTCGCGGATGGCGCGGACGGCCGCCGTGATGTCCAGCGGCGCGGCCTCTTCCCCGGTGACCGAGTGGCCGCCGGCGATAAAGGCATAGCGCTCCGTGCCAAGCTCTCGGGCCAGGTCCTTGCGGTCGCCGAAAAGTTCCTGGTAGCCGATGAGGAGGGCACAGACGGGCGCGCCGTTGCCCTCCACGATGGCGTTGGTCGCCAGGGTGGTGGAGAGGGAGACGAGCTGCACCTCGGCCGGGTGGGCTTGCAGCACCTGGCGCATGGCCTCGCGGATGCCGATGGCCAGGTCGTGTTTGGTGGTCAGCGCCTTGGCCGAGGCCACGATGTGGTTCGTTTCG
>DAOTZU010000277.1:0-2468 GCA_034433995.1 Anaerolineae bacterium | reverse complement strand
CGCCCCATGTGGAGCGTGCCCTGCGCCTGCGCCTGGCGACCAGAGGTTAGCCGGAGGGCCTCGCGCCTAAATCGATCGAAAGGGGGTGATCCTCATCGACATCTTGCAGATGATTGACCGTCTGGAAGAGTTGGTGAATAACGGCGCTCGTTTGCCCTTGAGCAGCAAGGTCATCATTGACGAGAACGCGTTTCTCAACATGATTGATCAGATGCGCATCAGCATCCCGCAGGAGATCAAGCAGGCCAAAGAGATCCAGCTCGAGCGGGATAAATACGTGGCCCAGGCCCACGAGGAGGCGCGGCGCATCTTGGCCCAGGCCCGTGAGGATGCGGCCAAGCAGTTGGATGAGCATCAGTTGCGCCAACAGGCCCAAGCCCAGGCCGAGGCCATCCTCCGCCGCGCTGAGCAGGATGCGGCGCGGATTCGCGCCGGCGCCGACGAGTATGCGGAAGCCAAATTAAAAGAATTGGCCCAGCATTTGGCCCAGATCCAAACCGTCATCCAGAATGGCTTGGCCACTTTGGAGGAGCGGCGCGCCGCGCGGGCCCGCAAGGTCGCCGAAGAGGCGAAGGCGCAGCCCAGCCCCACGCAGGCCGATCCGGCCGAGTGAGCGTTGCCCGGCGCGCTGCTCTGAGGGGGTGAACGGGATGGATTGGCGCCACGGCGCCACGGCACGGCGGATCCTGGCCAGCGAAACGGGCGTGATCCTGCGAGATTGGGGCGGGAGAGTGCCCATCGTCCTGGCCTACCCGAACAGCTATGCCGTGGGCATGGCCAGCCTGGCCATCCACAGCCTCTATCGCTGGTTCAATGCTTTGCCCGGCGTGGTTTGCGAGCGCGCCTTTGCCAGCTTGGGGGCGCAAGATGCGTCCGCCGAACCGTTGGTCACCCTGGAATCGCAGCGGCCTGTGGCGGAGGCGGCCGTCTTGGCCTTTTCCCTCTCCTTCGAGCTGGATTACGGCAACGTCTTGGCCATGTTGCGCCGCGCCAAAATCCCTCTGCGGGCCGCCGAGCGGGGCCAGCGCGATCCGCTGGTCCTTCTGGGTGGGCCGGCCATCTCGGCCAACCCCGAGCCTTTGGCCTTTGTGGCCGATGCCATCGTCATCGGTGAGGCCGAGGCGCTCCTGGGCGATCTGCTGGCCTGTGTGGGCGAGGGGCGCGCCCGGCAGGCGGTCTTGGAGGAATGGGCGCGGCTGCCGGGGGTGTATGTGCCCCTGCTTCACCGGGGTGAGACGGTTCGGCGACAGTGGCTCGCCAACCTGGATGATTATCCCACCGCCTCCAGCATCGTGGCGCCGCTGGCCCAATTCGGAGATATGCACCTCATCGAGATCTCGCGGGGCTGCGGGCGGGGGTGCCGCTTTTGCTTGGCGGGTTATTGGTATCGCCCTCCAAGGGAGCGGAGTCTGGGGCTGATCCTTGACCAGGCGCGAGAGGGCCTGGCTCACCGGCAGCGGATCGGCCTGGTGGCGGCGGCCGTCTCCGATTACTCCCAGATCGACACCCTAGTTGTGGGGCTGCGGCGCTTGGGGGCCAAGATCTCGGTCTCGTCGCTGCGGGTGGCGCCCCTGGGCGAGACGCTGCTGCAGGCGCTGGCCGAGAGCGGGGCGCGCTCTCTGACCCTGGCGCCGGAGGCGGGCTCGGAGCGGCTGCGCCGGCGCATCAACAAAGGGGTGACCCACGATGCGATCTTGCGTGCCGCCGGCCTGGCCGCCCATTATGGCTTTGAGACCCTGAAGCTCTATTTCATGGTGGGCCTGCCCGGCGAGGAGGATGAGGACATCGCTCAGCTCATCGCCCTGGTGCAGGAGGTCCAGGCGGTCTTTGCGCGCAAGGTGACGGTGAACGTGACGCCCTTTGTCCCCAAGGCCCACACGCCCTTTGAGCGGGTGGAATTGGCGCCGCTGGAGGTGGTGCGGGCCCGCCTGCGGCGCATCCAACAGGGCTTGCGCGCGGCGCGCGTCGCGGTGCAGGCCGAACCGGTGGAGGAGGCGCGCCTGCAGGCCATCTTGGCCAGGGGGGACCGGCGGGTGGGCGCGGCGCTGGAGGGCTTGCCTCAGGTGAGCCTGGCGGCGCTGGCGCGGGCCTTGGAGCGCCAAGGGGTGGATGTGGAGGAATACTTGCGCGCGCGTGCCCCGGAGGCGCCGCTCCCTTGGGATTTCATCACCAGTGGCGTTTCGGCGGACTATCGCCAACGGGAATGGCGGCGTAGCCTGGAGGCAGAGCCCACAGCCTGCTGCACCCAGGGTTGTAGCCGCTGTGGCGTTTGTGGAGCAGGGGAGGAGTGATGATTCGCCTGCAACGCGATGGTGTGGTATATTATCGGTTCGAGACCCTGGCCGGAGCGTGCCTGGTGCAGGGGATCTTTACCCGCTTGGGCGGCGTGAGCCAGGGGCCCTTTGCCAGCCTGAACGTGGGCCATACCGTGGGCGACGACCCGGCTCATGTGGAGGCCAACCTGGAGC
>DAOTZU010000276.1:0-45953 GCA_034433995.1 Anaerolineae bacterium | reverse complement strand
CGAGGGTGACCGCCTCGCTTTGCTGGGGCAAGAAGAGGGGACGCCCGGTGACATCGGCCTTGATCTGGGTCCAGAAGCGGTTGCGCGCCCCGCCGCCCACCACGATGACGCGATCCAAAGGGTGCCCGGTGAACCTTTCCAGCGCCTCCCAGAGCAGGCGCAGCTCAAAAGCCAGGCCCTCCATGGCCGCCCTGGCGAGATCGGCGCGTCCATGCCCCACGCTGAGGCCCACCCACACGCCCCTGGCCGTCGCATCGCGTTGGGGCGAGCCGGCGCCGGCCAGATGGGGCAACAGGTAAAGGCCACGGGCCCCCAAGGGGCTGGAGGCCGCCTCCTCCGTGAGCCTGTGGAGCGCCCCCTCGCGGTCCTGGGGCGCCTCAGGCCAGAGGAGTTCTGCCAGCCACTGGAGCGTGCTGCCGGCGCCGAGGACGCTGCCGATGACATAATAACGCTCGGGCAACACGTGACACCCCAGGCAAAAGCTCATCTCGGCGGCCTCCAGGCGCTCACCGATCTCTGTCATGGTGGTGAGCTCTGCCTCGGTGGTGCCGGTGGAATCCAAGACGATGCCGGGCTCAAAGACCCCGCTGGCCAACGCTCCACACACATGGTCGTGGCCACCCACATAGACCGGTGTCCCCTGCAGGAGGCCCGTGGCCCGCGCCGCCTCGGGAGTGACCGTGCCCACCAGCGATCCTTCGGGGCGCAGCTCGGGCAACAAGGCGGGCTCCACGCCGGCCCAGGATAGCATCTCGGCGGACCAACATCGCCGCCGCAAGTCCAGGGCCATGGTGCGCGAGGCCAAGGAATAGCCCATGCAGCCCTCGCCCGTGAGACGGTAGGCGAGATAATCAGAGACGCACAACCAACGCCGCATCCGGGCATACACCTCCGGCTCGGCGGCCCGCAACCAGAGGAGCTTGTTCAAGGTAAAGGTGTGCCCCAAGGGCAGGCCGGTGAGGCGATAGATGGCCTCCGCGCCCACCTCTTGGGCCCACCAAGCCGCCTGGGGCGCGGTGCGCTCGTCGTACCAAGCGACGATGGGGTAGAGGGGTTGGCCTTGGGCGTCCAAGGGAAGCCCGGCCTCGCCGATGCTGGCGATGGCCAGGCCGAGGATGCGCCCTGAGGAGGGCGCCCGAGAGACGAGCTCGCGCAGCACGGCCACCGTCTCGGCCCACAACGCCTCGGGATCATGATGGGCCTGCCGGGGGCCTTGCGTCACCGTGGGCGTGGGCCGGCTGGTCAGCGCCAGGGGAGTTCCCGCCAGATCGTAAGCGGCCCCCTTGATGTTCGTCGTCCCCAGGTCGAGCCCCAGAAGCAGGTCCATCGAGCCTAACCTTTCGTCCCAGGCCTTAAAACAAACGACCAATGGATGTGCTCCATTGGTCGGCAGGCGCTGGCCGGGGACCGGAAAAAATAGTAGCGGGGACAGGATTCGAACCTGTGACCTTTGGGTTATGAGCCCAACGAGCTGCCACTGCTCCACCCCGCATCGTGGCTGCTATTATAGTCCAGTCCCCGCGACTCGTCAAATCCAGGCTACTTTTGCGGGGTGATCTTGAGCACAAACGCATGGTCGCAAGGCTTATCGGCGGGCAATTTGACGCGTAACCCTTTGGCGCCCCGCACCCAGCGCACAGGGACTTTGCTGCCCAGGAGCTCCACCGCGCCGATCTCCCGGTTGTAGAGCCGCACGTTGGCGCCCAGCGATTGGATCGTCACCTCGCCGTTCTGTGGCCAGCCCAGGATGATGGCATAAAGGATCTCGCCCCTGGTAGTGAAGCGAATGTCCTGCGCCGAGAACGCATCCCGCTTGGTATCGGTGAAAGAGCCCTCCGGGACCTTGGCCGGGCCCTCGCCAAAGACCCTCCAAGGGGAGGTGGCGTAGATGGCCTCGCCGTTGAGGGCCAGCCAACGGCCGATCTCCAAGAGCAGCGCTTCCTCCGGCTCGGGGATGGTGCCGTCGGGCCGGGGGCCGATGTTCAGCAAAAGGACACCGTTTTTGCTCACCACATCCACCAGGTCGCCGATGAGCTCCGTCGCCGTCTTGTAATCCTGGTGCTGCACATACCCCCAAGAGTTTTTGGAGACCGAGGTATCGTTCTGCCAGCACAACGGGCGGATATCGCTGAGCATCCCCCGCTCTACATCGAAAACCGCCGCCTTCTCCGGGAAGGCGCGCAATTTATAGTTGATCACCACGCCACGCTCCCACTGGGCGCCGCGGTTATAGTAATAGGCGGCGAACTTTTGCAGGTACGGGGCGAAGGCCGGCTGCTCGATCCACCAATCGAACCACACGAGCTGGGGCTTGTATTTATCCACCAGCTCGCAGGTGCGCGCCAGCCAGTCCTCCAAGAAGGCCTCGTTGGGCTGGGTGTGGCGGGGCTGGGCGGGGCCATAAAGGCCGGCGTAACGGGGATCGCGCACGTCGGAATCGAAGGTCATTCCGCCCTCAAAGAACCACCAATGCTCGGCCCGATGGCTGGAGAGACCAAAGACCAGCCATTGCTTGCGCACCGCCTCGGCCAGCTCGCCGATGAGGTCGCGTTGAGGGCCCATCTTGGCAGCGCACCATTCCGAGAGGCTGCAATCGTACATGGCGAACCCGTCGTGGTGTTCGGCCACCGGCACCACAAACTTGGCCCCGGCGTTGCGAAAAAGTCCGGCCCAGCGATCGGGAGCGAACTTTTCTGCCTTGAACAGGGGGATGAAATCTTTGTAACCGAATTGCGCGGGATGGCCGTAGGTGGCCACATGGTGTTCGAATTCCCGCGTCCCCGGCTTGTACATGTGGTGCGGGTACCATTCGTTGCCAAAGGCGGGGACGGCGTACAGCCCCCAGTGGATAAAGATGCCGAACTTGGCCTCATAGTACCAGCGAGGCACTTGGTAGTTTTCGAGGGATTCCCAGGTCGGCGCGAATGGGCCGGAGGGCAGTTGGAAGTTCATGATGACTCCTTCGCCTGTGCTCAGCTCGCGGCGGTCAGCCCACGCCGCTCTGCCCGCTGTGCAGGTTCATCCCTGTGAAGAGCGGGAAAGCGGCAGCAGAATGCTACGCCGTCGCAAGCCCGGTTTGGCAGAGATCTTAGGCCGCCGAGGCGTTCATGTCAAGGCTGGATGCCTGGGGCGTTGTTGGCCCTGGCCGCAGTGCGCTATAATGCATCCACGCCACAAGGAGGGAGAGCCTTTGGTCACCATCCACGAGTTTTTTCGCGGTCATCCTTATTTCCAGGGCCTCACCGACCAACAGGTGGCCGAGATCGCCCGCCGGGCGACGGCACGCTCTCTGCAGCGCGGCGAGATCTTGGCCATGGAGGGTGAGCCCTGCCAGGCGGTTTACTGGGTGTTCGCCGGGCGCTTGGTGGCCCTCAAATATTCGGCCCAAGGGCGCGAACTGGCGGTGCGCGAGTTCACCCCGGGCCAAAGTTTCTACCTGGTGCCGGCCTTGGATGGCGGCCCCTTGCCCACCACCACCCAAGCGGCGACCCGGGCTACGGTGATCGCTCTCCCGCGCCAAGATTTTCTCGGCGCCCTGCAGCGCCATCCGGCGATGGCCTGGGCCTTGCTCCAAGACATGGCGCGCCGTCTGCGGGAGTTCAGCGCGCTGGTGGAGGATTTGGCCCTGCGTTCCGTGCCGGAGCGGTTGGCCAAGTTGCTTTTGGAGCGCGCCATGGTGCGGGAACGCTTGACCCAACGGGAGATGGCCGCCCAATTGGGCACCGTGCGCGAGGTCGTCGCCCGCACGTTGGCCCAGTTCGGCGCCGCAGGGTGGATTCGCCTGGAGCGGGGTCGCATCGAGATCGTGGATGCCGCTGCCCTGCGAGAGCTTGCCGCCAGGGGAAACATGTGACCCAAGTCACAGCTTTTCTCGGCTCGGGATGCTAAGATCAAGCTAATCACACAAAGGGATCCTAGACGATGGCCAAGCAAGCATTGCCTGAAATTGACCTTGCACTGTGCGATCTCTGTGGCGATTGCCTCTCGGCTTGCCCCAATGGGGCCCTGAGCATCGCTGAGGAGCACCTGATGGTGGATGAGGAGCATTGCGCCTATTGCGGAGATTGCGAGGAGGTCTGCCCCAAAGGGGCCATCGCGCTGCCCTTTGAGATTACCTTCGCCGCGCCAAAGGGGGAATAGGAGATGGTGGTGCGCAATATCGTCAAGATTGATGAAGAGTTGTGCAATGGCTGTGGCCTCTGTGTCACGCCGTGCGCCGAGGGGGCGATTACGTTGGTGGGGGGCAAGGCCAAGGTCCTCCGTGAAGAGCTGTGCGATGGCGCCGGGCTTTGCCTGGCGGTGTGCCCCACCGGGGCGCTCTCCATCGAGCGGCGAGAGGCGCCTACGTTTGTGGAGCATGGCGCCGGCGCAGCGCCAGCCGAGGCACAGAGGCACCAATGCTTTCGTTGCGAGGTGAGCGAGGAGTATGCTGTCTTGCTTCCTTGCCGTACCAAGGGGCAGAATCTGTGGGTTTGTACCCATTGCCTGCCCAGCTTGATCCATGGATAGGAGGCCGACCATGGCGCTTTCGTGTCCTGGGGCGCGGGCGATCCAAGAGCCGAGGCCCGAGTTCGTCCGCTGCCCGCATTGTCGGCAAGAAGTGGAGATCTGGACGGACGAATACCGCGTGCGCTGCCCAGGTTGCCAGGCTTGGATCTATCGTGACCAAGGGGCCACCTGTTTGGATTGGTGCTCCAAGGCGGAGGAGTGCGTGGGGGCCAGCGCCCTGGCCAACTATCGTCGCGCGAGGCGGAAAACGTGACCCAACCCGTGCCGCTTTACGATGCCTTTGAGGATTATGACCGGTTCGTCAACTGGCCGGCGCGTCTCGCCTTCGAGCTGCCCTTCTTGCGGCGCATCTTTCAAGAGCATGCGGTGCGCACCATCTTGGACGTGGCCTGCGGCACCGGGCAACACGCCATCGCCCTGGCCAAGGAGGGATACGGGTTCACCGGGACGGATCTCAGCCAGGCCATGGTGGAGCGCGCTCGCCGGAACGCCCAAGAGGCCGGCGTCACGGTGGCGTTTTATCCTTTGGGATTCGGCGAACTGGCCCAGGCGTTGCCCGGTCCCTTTGATGCGTTGATCTGTCTGGGCAACTCCCTCCCCCACGTGACGGACCTCCCAGCCTTGGAGCACGCCTTGCGGGATATGGCCGCCGTGCTCAGGCCGGGCGGGGTGCTCATCATCCAGAACCGCAATTTCGATCGCGTCTTGGCCCTCCAAGAGCGGTTCATGGATCCCCAAGTGGCCCAAGAGGGGGAGCAGGAGTGGGTCTTTTTCCGTTTTTACGATTTCGCCGGTGAGCTGCTGCGATTTAATCTGGTGCGCCTGCACCGACAGGGGCAAGCGCCGTGGACGGCCCGGGTGGAGCAGACCCTTCTGCGGGCGTGGCGCCATGCGGAGCTGGAGGCCCTGCTGCGGGCCACCGGCTTGGCCCCCGTGACGGCCTATGGCAGTTATCGCGGCGAGCCTTATGCCCCCCAAACCAGCGGCGACCTCATTCTGGTGGCCCAGCGTTCCGGCCCACAAAAATAAGATGGGCATAGCGCGCGCTATGCCCATCACCCCAGCGGTGAGAGAATCACTTAGCCTGCCAATCGTTGCAGGTCATCTCCTCCGGGCAGCGGGTGCACTGCCGCTTCAACCCCTGGGTCGAGAGCAGCCGCACATTCACGCTGGCCGGGACGTTCTTGGCGCAATAGCCATGCCCTTCCACCATCACATAGAACCGGCAATCGGGGCAACGCTTGCTCCCGTTCTTACGAAAGAGGCCCATCTTTGAACTCCTTGCAAAAATATCAGCCCGTCAAGGCTTTGAGGACAAAGGTACTTGCCCACACGAAACGTAAATATAAGACATTTGGCGATTTCGTCAAACTGGCGGACTGTGAGGGGTTTTGAGATTTAGCCCGGTTTGAGGGCGCTTCCCACCGGCCTTCCGGCGGCGCGCCGGGCCGCTGATGGCGTGTGGGCTTGGCCCGCGCGCCGTCGGATAGAATCCGACGGCTCTGCTTGTCAAGCCCGCGTTGCGGGCTTGCGGGCTTATCATCCCCAGCCGTCGGTTTCCAACCGACGGCGTTTCTCGGCGCCCTCCGGACAGCGGGGATCTAGCCGGGTTTGCCCGTTTTGGCCGGGCTTCCCGCCGCGAGGCCAAGGCGGTGAGGGCGCCCCAGGAAATGGGCCCATCAAAAAACTTGACAAATTCGGCTCAATGTGCTATTATCTTGGCAGTCTTGGATGGAGAGTGCTATTAGCTTGACCATAATATGACCATAGCCTTGCCGCCCCGCGAACCCTTGACAGAGCGGGCCGGCGGTGCTATGATACTGGCACTCGGAACTGTTGAGTGCTAACGTGGTGGGGGAATTATGGAGGAATTGACCCCAAGGCAGCGCGAGATCCTGCGCTTGCTGGTCGAAGAGTATACAGCTTCGGCGGCGCCGGTGGGCTCCAGCAGCTTGATCCGCATCGGGCGGCTGGATTGCAGTTCCGCCACTGTGCGCAACGAGCTGGCGATCTTGGAGGAGCTGGGGTATGTGTACCAGCCGCACACCTCGGCGGGGCGCATCCCCACCGTCCAAGGCTATCGTTATTTCGTCGAGCGGCTGATGGAAGAGGCGGAGCTGCCCCTGCCCGAACAGCGCATGATCCAGCACCAGTTCCACCAGATCCGGCTGGACCTGGAGCAATGGATGCGCTTGACGGCGGCGGTGTTGGCCCACACTTCCCAGACGGCCTCGCTGGTGACGCCGCCCCACGCCAGCAAGGCGCGGTTCAAGCATCTGGAGCTGATCTCCATCAACGATACGTTGTGTCTCTTGATCTTGGTCTTGCAGGATAGCAGCATCCATCAAGAGATGCTGGCCCTATCCGTGCCCATCGAACAGGACAAGTTGAGCACCATCTCCAACAAGCTCAACGCCCTTTTGGGCAATCGCTCCCTGGCCGAGATTCAGGAGAGCGCCGATCCGGCCCTGGCGGAGCTGAACGGTCTCGAGGCGGAGGTGTTGGAGCGGGTGCTCTATCGGATGCAACAGGTGGATCGCCGCTCGGTGCGTGAGATCTATCGCGACGGATTGTTGCACATCCTGCGGCAGCCCGAATTCGAGGAGGTGGATAAATTCCGCCAGATCATCCAGATCCTGGAGCAGAACGGCATCCTGGAAGAGATCGTCGGGCGGATTTTGCAGGCCAACGGCGTCCAGGTCATCATCGGCGGTGAGGGCCTCGACGAACCGATGGACGACGTGAGCATGGTCCTTTCGCCCTATGGCATCAAGGAAAAGGCCAGCGGGGTGTTGGGCGTGGTGGGGCCCATGCGCATGCCCTATGCCCGGGTGGTCTCGACGGTGCGCTATGTGGCGCGCCTGATGGATACCATGGTCGAGAACGTCTATGGTGATTGAGGCTGTTTACACGGAACGCTGGTGGATGAGGAGAGCGAGGGATGGTAGAAGGTCAGGTGAAACCGACCAATGAAAATCCGCAGGCCGACGAATCTCCAGAGGCCCGCGATAAAGAGGGGGTGGGAGCTCAGGAACAGGTGCATGAGGTGGAGAATTTGCGCCAGGAGTTGGAGCAAGCGCGGGCGCAGGCCGATTACTGGCTTGACCAGTATCGGCGCAGCGCCGCCGAATTTGCCAATTACCGCAAGCGCCAGGAGCGGGACCAGGAACAGCAGTTGGTGCGGCTCAAGGTGCAGGTGCTGAAAAAACTGTTGCCCTCCTTGGACGACCTGGAGCGGGCCCTGCGCCAGGCCCCCGATGGCCTGCAAGGGACGCCGTGGTTTGAGGGGCTGGCTTTGATCGAGCGCAAATTGCAGGGCATTTTGGCGGATTTCCAGGCCCAGCCCATCGAGGCTCTGGGCAAACCGTTCGACCCGCACTACCACGAGGCGCTCTTGCAAGAGGAGAGCGACGTCTATCCGGCGGGCACGGTGATGGAGGAATTGCAGAAAGGTTATCTCTTGGCCGATCACGTGGTGCGGCCAACATTGGTCAAAGTGTCCAACGGCCCCGGACCGCAAAAGGAGCCGAAAGCTTCGTAAGTTTGCCTAATCTAGGAGGATATACACTATGGGTAGAATCGTAGGGATCGATCTCGGAACGACGAACTCGGTCATCGCCGTGATGGAGGGAAATGAGCCCGTTGTCATCCCCACGGCGGAGGGTAGCAATCTGTGCCCTTCGGTGGTGGCGGTGAACCCCAAGACCGGGGAGCGGATGGTGGGACAGGTGGCGCGGCGCCAGGCGATCACCAACCCGGAGAATACGATCTTTTCCATCAAGCGCCTCATGGGCCGCAAGTTCAACGACCCCGAGGTGCAAAAGGCGCGCAAGGTATTGCCCTACAAAATCATCGAGAAGCCCAACGGCGACGCTTGGGTGGTGATGGGCGGCAAAGAATATTCGCCGCCCGAGATCTCGGCCATGATCTTGGCCAAACTCAAGGCCGATGCTGAGGCGTATCTGGGCGAAAAGATCACCCAAGCGGTGATCACCGTGCCGGCCTATTTCAACGATGCCCAGCGCCAGGCCACCAAGGACGCCGGCCGCATCGCCGGGCTGGAGGTGTTGCGCATCATCAACGAGCCCACGGCCTCTGCTTTGGCCTATGGCTTGGACAAGAAAAAGGACGAAAAGATCGCCGTCTATGATTTGGGCGGCGGCACTTTCGATATCTCCATCCTGGATATCGGCGAGGGGGTGTTCGAGGTCAAATCCACCAACGGCGACACGTTCCTGGGTGGCGATGACTTTGACCAGATGATCATCAATTGGATCGCGGACGAGTTCCGCAAGGAGCAGGGCATCGATCTGCGCAACGACCGGATGGCGTTGCAGCGCCTGAAGGAGGCGGCGGAGAAGGCCAAGATCGAGCTCTCCACCACCATGCAGACCGAGATCAACCTGCCCTTTATCACCGCCGACGCCAGCGGGCCCAAGCACCTCAACATCACCTTGACCCGGGCCAAGCTGGAGCAGTTGGTGGCCGATCTGGTGGAACGGACCATCGGCCCTTGCCGCCAGGCCCTGGCCGATGCGGGCTTGGATGTGAACGACATTAATGAGGTCATCCTGGTGGGTGGCCAGACGCGCATGCCCCTGGTGCAGCGCAAGGTGGAAGAGTTCTTCCGGCGCGTGCCGCACAAGGGCGTCAACCCCGATGAGGTGGTGGCGGTGGGCGCGGCCATCCAGGCGGGCGTGTTGGGCGGCCAGGTGAACGATGTGCTCTTGTTGGACGTGACGCCGTTGACCTTGGGCATCGAGACCCTGGGCGGCGTGGCCACGCCCATCATCGAGCGCAACACCACCATCCCCACCCGCAAGAGCCAGATCTTTTCGACGGCCTCGGACATGCAGACCCAGGTGCAGATCAACGTGGTCCAGGGCGAGCGTCCCATGGCCGCCGATAACAAGCTCTTGGGCACCTTTATCCTGGATGGGATCCCGCCCGCGCCGCGGGGCGTCCCGCAGATCGAGGTGACCTTTGATATCGACGCCGACGGCATCTTGCACGTCTCGGCCAAGGACAAGGCCACCGGCCGGGAGCAAAAGATCACCATCACCGCCTCCAGCGGTCTGACCAAGAGCGAGATCGAGCGGATGGTCAAGGAGGCGGAGCAGTACGCGGCCCAAGATAGGGCGCGGAAAGAAGAGGTGGAACAGCGCAACCAGGCCGATAGCGTGGCCTACCAGGCGGAAAAGATGCTGCGCGAACTGGGCGACAAGGTCCCCGGCTCTGTGCGTGCCGATGTGGAGAGCAAGATCAACGCCGTGCGCGAGGCCCTCAAAGGCTCTAGCGTGGCCGAGATCCGGCGGCGCACGGAGGAGCTGACCCAGGCGCTACAGCAGGTCGGCGCGACGATGTATCAGCAGCCGGGCGGCTCCACGCCCCCGCCAGGAGGTGAGCGGCGCGGCGGCTCAGGCGGCGACGATTCCACGGTGGATGGCGAGTTCCGCGAAGTCTGACGCGCCTGGCCCGAACGACAGAGCCACTATCCAGACCCGACAGGTCTTCCGAGACCTGTCGGGTCTGGGAGTTTCTTTGACGCCAAAGCCAACCCCATGTACACTCCAAGGGTGCGAGCCTAACGCGGGAGTAGATTTGCGGCATGTCCCCTGAGCAGCGCGACTATTACGAGATCCTGGGCGTCTCCCGGAATGCCTCCAAAGAGGAGATCCGCTCGGCTTACCGCAAGCTGGCGCGGCAATATCACCCCGATGTGAGCAAAGAGCCGGACGCGGAGGCCAAGTTCAAAGAGATCAACGAAGCCTACCAGATCCTGAGCGATGACGAAAAGCGCGCCCGTTACGACCGTTTCGGGCATGCCGGGTTGGGGCAGCAGGATTTCGGGGGTTTTGGCTTTGGCGGCTTTGAGGATATCTTTGAGGATTTCTTTGGCTTTGGCACCCGGGCAACGACTCGCCAAGGGCCGCGACGCGGCGCCGATCTGCGCTACGATCTAGAGATCAGCTTCGAAGAGGCCGTCTTTGGCTGCACCCGGGAGATCGAGATCTCCCGCCTGGAGACGTGCCCCACCTGTCACGGCAGCGGCGCCGAGCCGGGCACCACGCCCGTGCGGTGCCCCGAATGCCACGGCACCGGGCAGATCCGCCGCGCCCAGCAATCCATCTTTGGCGCCTTTGTGAACGTCTCCACCTGTCCGCGCTGTGGCGGCCAGGGCGAGATCGTGACCACCCCCTGTTCCACCTGTCATGGCGCCCAGCGCGTGGAGCGCCGCAAAAAGATCGCCATCGATATCCCCGCCGGCGTGGACGATGATACCCGCATCCGCCTTTCGGGCGAGGGGGAGGCGGGCACCTATGGCGGGCCGGCCGGCAACCTCTATGTGGTCCTGCATGTGAAGCCCCACCCGTTCTTCCGGCGGCGGGAGAACGACATTCTGCTCAATTTGAACATCAACGTAGCCCAGGCCGCCTTGGGCGATGAGATCCGCGTACCCACCTTGGAGGGTGAGGAGAAGTTGGTCATCCCTCCGGGAACCCAGACGGGCGCAGTGTTCTACCTCAAAGGGCGTGGCGTGCCCAAATTGCGTCGCTCCGGCCGGGGTGACCAGATCGTCATCGTCAACGTGGTGGTGCCGACGAACTTGGACGCCAACCAGAAACGCCTTTTCCAAGAGTTGGCCAAAACCCTGGGCAGCGAAGTGACGCCGCAAGCGGATAAGGGCTTCTTTGAACGTCTCAAGGAAGTGTTGGGGATCTGAGATGTCTGCCAAAAGCGCGAATCGTTGGGTCGAGATCAGCGTCGAGGTCGCCCGCGAAGCGGTGGATGACCTTGTCAATTTTATGGGGCGCTATTGCCTGGGCGGCGCCGTGGTGGAGGAAAAACCGTCCGCTGCGGGGGAACTCGGCGCCCAGCAGGTGATCGTCAAAGGGTTCTTGCCCGTGCGCGATGAAGAGACGCGCCACAAGTTGGAGGTGGCCCTCCTGTTGCTCAGCCGGGTGAGCCCTATCTCGGAACCGCGCATCACCATCCTGGAGGCGGCCGATTGGGCCGAGGCCTGGAAAGCCTTCTTCCCGCCGCAACATATCGGCGAGCGCACGGTGATCGTGCCCACCTGGCGCACGTACGAGCCCCGGCCCGGCGAGGTGGTGATCCATCTGGACCCGGGAATGGCCTTTGGCACCGGGCTGCACGCCACCACGCGCCTATGCCTGGTGGCCATCGAACGCCTGCTGCAGCCGGGATGGCGCGTGTTGGATGTGGGCACGGGGTCGGGCATCTTGGCTATTGCCGCGGCTTTGCAGGGCGCGGCCGAGGTGCACGCCCTGGATGTGGACCCCGTGGCGGTGGATGTGGCCAGGGAGAACGTGGCCCTTAACCATGTGGAGCACATCGTCAGCGTCGCACAAGGAACCCTGGGCCCCCACGCTCCGGCCGGGATCCCGGTCTATACCGGCACGGGGTGGGACCTCCTCCTGGTGAACATCCTGGCCGATACCATCATCGCCATGGCCGAGGGGATCGCGCTGGCCCTCCGACCGGGGGGGATGTGGGTGGCTTCGGGGATCATCCGCGATCGGGCGGAGGACGTGGCCCAAGCGGTGCAGCAGGCCGGGTTGGTGATCACCCAGCGCGCCCAGGAGGAGGATTGGATCGCCCTCTGGGGACGCAAGGATTAGCTGATGCACCGCTTTTTCGTGCCTGCGGAATGGTTGGCGGCACCCCAGATCACCTTGAGCGGGCCGTTGGCCCATCAAATCTATCGCGTGTTGCGTTTGGCGCCCGGCGCGCGCATCCTGCTTTTGGATAACACCGGCTGGGCCTACGAGGCGGAGCTGGACCGCGTGGCGCCCAAGGAGGTGCTGGCTCACGTGGTGGGCCGCTGGCAGCCCCAGACCGAGCCCCGCGTCCGCATCGTCCTCTACCAGGCTCTGCTGAAGGAACAGAAATTCAATTGGGTGCTGCAAAAGGGCACCGAATTGGGGGTCGCGGCGTTCGTGCCGGTGATGACGGAACGCTGTGTGGTGAACCTGCGCGAGGAGCGGGGCAAACGGGCCCGGTGGTCTCGGATCATCACCGAGGCGGCGGAGCAATGCGGCCGGGCGCGCCTGCCCGAGCTCCATCCTGTGATCCCTTGGACTGAAATCTGCGCCCTGGTCAAGCCGGATGCTCTCTGGCTCTTGGCCTGGGAGAGCCCGGAGGCCCCGCCGTTGGGGCAAGAGCTGCGTGCTCTGGGGGACGCGCCGACCCAAGTGTGCCTGTGCATCGGCCCAGAGGGCGGGCTGACCCCGGCGGAGGTTGCTCTGGGCAAGGATGCGGGGATGCGGCCCGTCTCCTTGGGGCCCAGGATCCTCCGCGCCGAGACGGCGGGCCTGGCCGCGGTCGCGGCGTTGCACTATGCCTTGGGCGAGCTGGGTTAAAGGACGGTGAACGCCAGATTAATGTTTGCCCTTTGGGCCGATGGGGCTATAATGCGCTTGGTGTAAGAGATGGGCCTTTTGCCCATGAGGACCACAGTGTGCGTGGTCAGGTGATCTTTTCGCCCCAGAACGGGGAACGAGCATTCCTCGTGATGCCCGTTAGACCTGCAAGCGCCCCGGTGGCGCAAACTTCTGGAGGAGGATAAAGGTATGAGTAGGAAAGTTGGGTTCGTGTTCAGTGTGTTGTTGGTGTTGGCGTTGGTGCTGGGCGGGTGCGCGCCGCAGCCCACGCCTACGCCGGTCCCCAAGGCGACGGCAGCGCCTACGGCGGCCCCCACTGCCGCGCCGACCAAGGCGCCCACAGCGGCCCCCACCGCCGCGCCCACCAAGGCGCCCACGGCGGCCCCCACCGCGGCGCCCACCAAGGCCCCGGCGACGGATACCTCGAAAATCCTGGGCCAAAAGGTGACCATCACCTTCTGGCATCCCCAGGCCCCCGAAGACTTTCGGGGCAAATTGTTGAACCAGATCATCCAAGATTTCATGGCCCAGTACCCCGAGATCACCGTCGAGGCGACCTATCAGGGCAGCTACACCGATCTTTACAAAAAGCTGGTGGCGGCCATCGCCGCGGGCACCCCGCCCGATTGCGCCGTCTCCTATCCTTCGATGATCTCGGATTACAAGAAGGCCAATGCCGTGGTGGAGCTGGACCCGTACATCAACGATCCCCAGATCGGCTTGACCCAAGAGGACTTGAAGGACTTTTTCCCCGGCTTTTTGGCCGAATGCCGCTTCCCCCAGTACGGCAACAAGTATTACGCCTTCCCCTTTACCAAGAGCGCCCTGGGGATGTGGTACAACCTCGACCTGATCAAGGCCGCCGGCTTTAGCGCGCCGCCCAAGACCTGGGCCGAGTTCGAGGAGCAGTGCAAGGCCATCGCCGCCAAGACGGGTAAAAAAGCTTATGCCTATCGTGACGACGCCTCCACCATCGACGGTTGGTTCTTTAGCCGTGGCGTGGACCAGTTGAACGCCGACCAGACGCAGGCGGTCTTTAACCAGCCCCAGGCGGTTGAGGCGTTGGCGATGCTGGTGCGGCTCTTTGAGGCCGGCGCGGCCTACAAGCCCGAAGGGAGCTACGCGGACCAGGCCGAGTTCGGCAAGGGGAACTGCGCCTTTAACTTTGGCTCCACCTCCGGCACCTACTATTATGCCAAGGCCATTAAGGATAGTGGCGATAATGTCAAGGAGTGGGGCCAGACGAATATTCCGCAACTGGATCCCAAGAACCCAAAGACCGTGCTCTATGGCGGCAGCTTCTGCATCTTCAAGACCACCGACGTGAAGCAGAAAGCGGCCTGGCTCTTTTTAAAGTTCTTTACCAGCACCGAGCAGACGGCCAAGTGGGGCAGCCAATCCGGCTACATGCCCGTGCGCGCCTCGGCGGCGGCGTTGCTCAAGGATTACTTTGCCCAGAACCCCATCGCCAAGGCCCAGTTCGAAGAGATCATCCCCTACGGCCAGCCTGAGCCCAGCGTGGGCGGCGAGCAAGAGATCCGCGATATCCTGGTGGAAGCGGTGAACGCGGCTCTCGAGGGGATCAAGACGCCCCAACAGGCGCTGGATGACGCGGTGAAAAAGGCCAACGAGGCTCTGGCTCGCGCCCGCCAGTAACCTTCGGCGCAACGATCGGCGGCCCCTTGATTCAAGGGGCCGCCGCTTTTCAAGCTGATTGCATCAACACGTGGATATCGGGCAGGTCCACATAATAGAGGATGAGGCCGGAGAGGAGCATGGAGAGGAACGAGGTGCCCAGGAGCCAAACATCCACCGGGTTGCCCGGCCGCCCGCCTTGCAAAGCGTGTCCCACCAAGTAGAGTAGGCGGACGATGATGTTGAATCCTTGGATAAAGACCGTCGCCACCCGGCTCCAGGCTTGGCGGCGTAGCAGGCTCCAGCCCAACAGCGCAAAGAGCAGCACGACGATCACCCACAGGACGGGGCTAATCTTGGCCAAAGCGTCCGGCGGGAGGATGAGCGGCGCCAGAAACTGCAAGGCAGCGACCAACTTGAGGCCCAAAGGCAGGCGACTTTTCATGTTTCTTTCCCCCAGGCGGTTTACGGGGCGATTATAGCGGCCCAGGGTGAGGCTGTCAAACGGCACTGGGCGGTTTGGATATTCTTTCGTTTCACTTTGACATATCTGCAAAACTGTGGGATACTAGCGCCTTGAAAATATGCTGGAGAAGGGCTCATGTTACAGATCGCCAATTTGCGCATCGCTCCTCGCTTGGTCGTTTTCGACAAAGACGGCACCTTGATCTCTTTCGATACCATGTGGCGCAGTTGGTTCGACCGCCTTCTCCACGCCCTCGCCGCCGAGACGGAGTTGAGCGAAAAAACGCGCCAAGGCTTTGCCGAGACTTTGGGCTATTCCTTGGCCACCGGCATGTGGGATCCTTTGGGTCCCCTCACCCTGGCCTCCACCCGAGAGGTCAATATCCTCATGGCGGGCGCGCTGTACCGCTATCAGGGCAAGACCTGGGATGAGGCCTTGGCCCTGGTGAATCGGGCCGAGCAGCGCGCACGGCTGGCCCTCCCCTCGGATTTGGCCCAGCCCATCGGCGATGTGCGTGCTTTGTTGCAACAACTGGTGGATCATGGCATCCTTGTGGCTCTGGCCACCACCGATAGTCGTGCCTCCACCGTGCGCACGCTGGAGAACCTGGGCATCGCTGCATATTTCGCCACCATCGTCTGCGGCGACGATGGCCTCCCCCTCAAGCCCGCCCCTGACATGGCTTTTGAGATCTGCGATCAACTGGGGGTATCGCCCCGGCAAGCCGTCATGGTGGGCGATACTGTGGCCGATATGACCATGGCCCGGCAGGCCGGCTTTGGCTGGGCCGTGGCGGTGACCTCCGGGGCCTTGCGCGCCGAGATGTTGGCCCCCTATGCGGACCTGGTCATCCCCAATATTCATGCCATCCGCGTGGTAGATAACAAAAAAGGCGCCACCGAATGAGCTCCGCCGCGGAACCGCGCTATCGCGGTTACATCTTGGATCTGGATGGGACGGTGTATCGCGGTGAGCGGCTCATTCCCGGCGCCCAAGAGACCATCGCCCGCTTGCGGCGGGCGGGGCGGCGGGTGGTCTTTTTATCCAACAAGCCCCTGGAGCCGCGGACAAGCTATGCGGCCAAATTGACCCGCCTCGGCGTGCCCACGCCGGCGGAAGACGTCATCACCTCGGTGCAGGCGTTGATCCATTACCTGCAAAACCATCTCCCCGGAGCGCGGGTCTTTGTCATCGGCGAAAACGCCCTCTGGGAGGAGTTGCGCCAGGCGGGGATCGCCCTCACCGAGCGCATCGAGGAGATCGAGGTGGTGGTGGCCGCCTTTGACCGCACCTTGACCTACGCCAAGCTCAACACTGCCCATCAGGCCCTGGTGCGGGGGGCTCGCTTCTTGGCCACCAACGCCGATCGGACCTGCCCCGTGGAGGAAGGCGCCATCCCCGATTGCGCCGGCGTCATCGCCTTTTTGGAGGCCACCAGCGAGCGCCGGGTGGAGCTGGTGGCCGGCAAGCCCTCGCCGCTGATTCTGGAGGCCGCCGTCGCCCGCCTGGGCGTGCCCTTGGGGGAGTGCCTTATGGTGGGCGATCGCTTGGCCACCGATATGGTCATGGGGCAACAGGCGGGGATGGATACCGCCCTGGTGCTCACCGGCGTCACCGGCCGCGAGGATCTGGCGCGGAGCGCGGTGCGGCCCACCTACGTTTTGGCCAGCATAGCCGAGGTGCCCTGAGGGCAATCGGTAATAAAAAAGGCGCCGCTCGGGGAGATGCTGAGCGGCGCCTTTTTTGCCGTGGGTTACTTGGCGGTCACCTTGATGGTCTTGGGTTTGATCTGTTCCTGCTTGGGGATCACCAGGGTGAGCACGCCCTTGTCGAAGGTGGCTTCAGCCTTGTCGGCCTGGACTGGGATATTTAGGCGCAGTGTGCGGCTGAACTTGCCATAGGCCCGCTCCTGCACCAAATAATCCACATTGTTCAGCGGCCCCTCGATTTCGCCCTTGATGGTCAGCGTGTCACCCTCGATGGTGATCTCCACCTTCTTGGGATCCACGCCGGGGACGGCGGCGGTGATCACCAATTCCTCATCGGTGGCATACACATCCAGCGGCAGGGTGCACCGGCTCTCGCCGGCCATGGCCCACCGCGAACCGGTCCGGACAAAGCTATCCTCAAACAGCCGATCCATGGCCTCGCGCAGCGCCATCAGATCCTTGAACGGCTCCCACCGCGTGATAGACATAGTTGGCCTCCTTGTGCACAGGGATTATTTCGCCTTGACCTCGATGGTCTTGGGTTTCGCCTCTTCCTTCTTGGGAATGGTCAGGGTCAGGATGCCATTCTCGAACTCGGCCTTGGCCTGTTCGGGCTCCACATGGGTCGGCAGCGCCACCGTGCGGGCGAACTTGCCATACCGCCGCTCCCGCCGGATGTAGTTCTTTTCCTCCACCTTCTCCTCGGCCTTGGTCTCGCCTTTGATGGTCAGGGTGTTGCCCACCACCGTCACCTCGATATCCTCAGGCTTGACGCCGGGGACGGCGGTCTTGACCACCACGTTCTCATCGGTCTCGTACATATCCATGGCGAGATCAAAGGCGCGCTCACGGAAGGGAGAGGGGAAGGGCCAGGCCTCCTCCAACAACCGATCCATGGCACGCTGCAGAGATACGACCTCATCGAAGGGATCCCATTTGATCAGGCTCGTCATAGCGCACCTCCTTATGCTATGGTCGCCCCCCACGCCGGGGGCGCCGTATGATTTGATCTTGCAGCCATATATATAGCACAGATGATGCTTTTTGTCAAGACCTTCTAAGGGATTTTTGCGATGAAAATTGAGCCAGCTTTATCATGGTACTTGACATCTTGGCGATAAACCTTTATAATGCAAGCAAGGATAGGACCGAGCCGGCGCTCGGCATGTCCTACCTTGGTTAGGAGCGGCTTGGCCATGGAGTATAAAGACTATTATCGTATCTTGGGGGTCAATAAAGATGCTTCGGAGGAGGAGATCCGCAAGGCCTATCGGCGGCTCGCCCGGCGCTATCATCCCGACGTGAACCCCAACAACAAAGAGGCCGAGGAACGGTTCAAAGAGATCAACGAGGCCTACGAGGTGTTGAGCGATAGCGAAAAGCGCCGCAAGTACGACCAGTTGGGCGCCGATTGGCAGCGTTACCAGCAGATGGGCGGCGATCCCAGCGGCTTTGATTGGAGCCAGTGGTTCTCCACCGGGCCCACGGGGGCCGGGCGCACCCGAGTCCACACCGAGTATGTGGACTTGGAAGATATCTTGGGCGATAGCGGTTTCTCTGATTTCTTCCAGGCCATCTTTGGCGGCGGGATGCACCGCGCCGGCGACCGTCGCGCCTTTGCCGTGGATGGCCGGGATATCGAGCAACCCGTGGAGATCACCCTGGAGGAGGCCTACCACGGCACGACGCGCATTGTGCAGACGGGCCAGCGCCGGTTGGAGGTCAAGATCCCGGCCGGCGTGCAGACCGGCTCGCGGGTGCGGGTGGCCGGCGAGGGAGAGCCCGGCCGCAACGGCGGGCGCCCGGGGGATCTCTACCTGGTCATCTCGGTGGCGGAGCATCCTACCTTCAAGCGCAAGGGGGATGATCTGCACCTGACCTTGCCGGTGGATCTCTATACGTTGATCCTGGGGGGTGAGGTGATGGTGCCCACCCTCAAGGGCAGGGTGATGCTCAAGATCCCGCCCGAGACCCAATCGGGCAAGGTCTTTCGCTTGCGGGGCCAGGGGATGCCCTCGCTGCACAACCCCAACCAATACGGAGATTTGCTGGTGGAGGTGCAGGCCCTCATCCCGCAGAACCTGAGCGAGCAGGAGAAAAACCTATACCAGCAATTAGCCTCCTGGCGCAAGTCGCGCTAAATCATAGAAGCAAGACGGGAGGTGGAGTGATGGCGGACGATTCTTTGCAAGAGGAACCGTGTTACGTGATCAGCGTAGCGGCCAAGCTGGTGCAGCTTCATCCGCAAACTCTGCGGTATTATGACCGCATCGGTTTGATCCGCCCGTCGCGCACGGCGGGGCGTATCCGCCTCTATTCCCAGCGCGACGTGGAGACGCTGCGCAAGATCGCCCGCCTCACCGAGGATCTAGGGGTCAATCTGGCGGGCGTCGAGGTGATCCTCAACATGTCGCGGCATATCGAAGAGCTGCAACAAAAGTTGGATGCCCTACAGCGGCAGGCGGAGCGAGAGATCGCCGCCCTGCGGGCCCGCATTCGCGAGTTGGAAGGAGGTGATGCCTGGGCAACGGAGCCCTATCGTATCATCGCCCCTACGGAGAGGCCTGCCGAAGGGGGTCTTCAGGCCGAGGCAGATAGCACCCAAAACCTTGAGGAGGGCGAATATGATCGCTGAAGAGTTGCAATCGTTGATCACTTTCGAGGGCAAGGAAAAGGTGTTGAGCGTGTATCTCGACACCGATCTGGCGCATCACGCCAAGGAAGCGGTCAAGCTCATGTTCCGGGAACGGGTCAAGGGTCTGGGCGAGCTGGCCCCCAAAGAAGTGCGCGAGGTGGAAAAGTTTCTGGATTTCGGCTACGACTGGCAAGCCCGAGGGTTGGCGATTTTCGCCTCCGGCCAAGCGCTGTGGAAGGTTATCCCTCTGCCTTTGCCCGTCAAGACGCAGGTCTATTGGGCCGATAAACCGTACGTCCGGGTGCTCACCGACCTGCTGGATCGGCTGGGCAAATATGTGATCGCCCTCTACGACCGCGAAGGGGTGCGGCTGTGGGCCGTAGAGGAGGGGAGCATACGTGCCGAGGCGACCTTCCGTGGTGAGGAGGTGAAACGCCACAAGCAGGGCGGGTGGGCCGCCACCCGTTTGCAGCGCTATGAGGACCAGCAGGCCCTCCAGAACCTGAAACAGGCGTTGGAGGCCACCCAGCAATTTTGCCAGGAGCACGGTTGCAAGCGGCTGATGTTGGCCGGGAGCGACGAGTTCCTGGCCCAGGTAAAGGACCTGTTGCCCAAGGCGATGCAGAGCCAGGTCATCGGCGAACTCACCGCGGATAAAGATGCCTCGCCCAAGGAGCTGCTCAACCGCTCGTTGGATCTCTTGCTCCAGGCCGACCGGGAGAAGGAGCAGCGTTTGGTGGAGGAGGCCATCACCGCCGCGGCCAAAGGAGGGCCGGGGGTTATCGGCTTGGCCGATACGTTGTACGCCCTGCATCAAGGGCAGGTGCGTCTGCTATTGGTGGAGGAGAACTATCACGCGGCGGGTCATGTCTGCCCGCAATGCGGTTATGTGGCCGCCCATGCCAGCGCAAAATGCCCGTTCTGTGGCCATGAAGGCCTCAGCGAGACGCCCGACGTGGTCAACCGGGCCATCCACAAGGCCATGGAGACAGGGGCGGATATCAACATTGTGCGCGCCAATGAGGCCCTGACCAAGGCGGGTGGCATCGCGGCCATCCTGCGTTACGGCTGATAGGTTGTGTGGGGGGAACACCGTGGGTGTTCCCCCAAAAAGGATTTCGTATCATCAATTGAAAGAGAGGTGTCTATTGAAATGAATCTGAACAAATTTACCGAAAAAGCCCAAGAGGCTTTGGCTCAGGCCCAAGAGTTGGCCCAAGAGCAAAATCATAGCCAGATCGATGTCGAGCATCTGCTTTTGTCCTTGCTGCGCCAACGGGATGGCGTGGTGCCTCAGGTGCTCAAGAAGCTGGGGGTGTCGGTGGAGGGCGTCGCCGACGAGGTCGAAAAGGAGCTCAACCGCTTGCCCAAGGCCTATGGCCCCACCCAGCTCTATCTTTCCCAGCGCCTCAGCGCCGTCTTGCGCAGCGCCGAAGAGGAAGCCAAGCGGATGCGCGATGAGTATATCTCCACCGAGCATCTGCTATTGGGAATCATCGCTGCCGATAAGGGGCGGGCCGGCGACATTCTGCGCCGCCAGAACCTTTCGGTGGAACGCATTTATCAGGCGTTGACCAGCATTCGCGGCTCCCAGCGGGTCACGGATCCGAACCCCGAAGGGCGCTACCAGGCGCTGGAGAAATATGCCCGTGACCTCACCGAGATGGCCCGCAAGGGCAAGTTGGACCCGGTGATCGGGCGCGAGGAGGAGATCCGCCGGGTGATTCAGGTGCTCTCCCGCCGCACCAAGAACAATCCCGTGTTGGTGGGCGAGGCGGGCGTGGGCAAGACGGCCATCGTGGAGGGCCTGGCCATCCGCATCGTCAACGGCGATGTGCCCAAGGGGCTGCGCGATAAGCGCATCGTCGCCCTGGATCTGGGCGCGTTGGTGGCGGGCGCCAAATATCGCGGCGAGTTCGAGGAGCGGCTCAAGGCGGTGCTCAAAGAGGTACAGGAATCGGAGGGGCAGATCATCCTCTTTATTGATGAGCTGCACACCGTGGTGGGCGCGGGCGCGGCCGAGGGCTCGCTGGATGCTTCCAACATGCTCAAACCCATGTTGGCCCGGGGCGAGCTCAAATGCATCGGGGCCACCACCCTCAACGAATATCGCAAATATATCGAAAAGGACGCGGCCCTGGAGCGGCGCTTCCAGCCGGTCTTTGTGGACCAGCCCTCTGTGGAGGAGACGATTAGCATCCTCCGGGGTTTGAAGGAGCGCTACGAGGTGCACCATGGCGTGCGCATCCAAGACGCTGCCCTCATCGCCGCTGCCACCCTTTCCGATCGCTACATCACCGATCGCTTCCTGCCCGATAAGGCGATTGACCTGGTGGATGAGGCGGCAGCCCGGTTGCGCATGGAGATCGATAGTTCTCCCCGCGAGATTGATGATCTCGAACGGCGCATCATGCAATTGCAGATCGAACAGCAGGCCTTGAGCAAGGAGCGAGATGAGGCCTCCAAGGAGCGCTTGGCCAAGATCGCCGAGGAGCTGGCCAACCGCCAGGAGCAGTTGGCCGCCTTACGGGCGCGCTACGAGCGCGAGCACAGCCTCATCCAGGCCATCCAGAGCGCCAAGGCCCATCTGGAGGAGCTGAGAAACCAGGCCGAGGCCGCCGAGCGTCGCGCCGACCTGGAGTTGGCCGCCAAACTGCGCTATGGCGATATTTTGGAGGCGGAACGCAAGATCAAGGAGCTGGAGAACCAGCTCAATCAACTCCAGGGCGCGGAGCGCATGCTCCATGAGGAGGTTACCGATCAGGATATCGCCGAGATCGTCTCCAAGTGGACGGGCATCCCCGTCTCGCGCTTGTTGGAGAGCGAGATGGAGAAACTGATCCACATGGAGGAGCGGCTGCACCAGCGGGTGGTGGGCCAAGATGAGGCCATCGCCGCCGTGGCCAACGCCGTGCGGCGTTCGCGGGCGGGCCTGCAAGATCCTAACCGGCCCATCGGCAGCTTTATCTTCCTGGGGCCGACCGGCGTGGGCAAGACCGAGCTGGCCAAGGCCCTGGCCGAGTTCCTCTTTGATGATGAGGACGCCATGGTGCGCTTGGATATGAGCGAATATCAGGAGCGGCACACCGTGGCCCGGATGATCGGCGCGCCCCCCGGCTATGTGGGCTATGAGGAGGGCGGCCAGTTGACCGAGGCCGTGCGTCGGCGGCCTTACACGGTGGTCCTCTTGGACGAGATCGAGAAGGCCCATCCGGAGGTCTTTAATGTCTTGCTGCAGATCTTGGATGATGGCCGGCTGACCGATGGTCACGGCCGCACCATCAACTTCAAGAACACGGTGATTATCATGACCTCCAACGTGGGCAGCCAATGGCTGAGTGAGTTGGGCGCGCGCGATCTGGAAGCTCTGCGCCCCAGGGTGATGGAGGCCCTGCGGCAAACCTTCCGCCCCGAGTTCCTCAACCGGGTGGACGAGATCATCCTCTTCCATCCCTTGACCAAGGAACATCTGGGCCAGATTGTGGATATCCAGATCCGTCGCCTGGAACAGCTCCTGGCCGCGCACAAGCTCAGCTTGCGGCTGACCCCGGCGGCGCGCCAAGCCTTGGCCGAGGAGGGGTACGATCCCGTATACGGCGCTCGTCCTTTGAAGCGGACCATCCAGCGCCGCATCCAAGACCCGTTGGCCATGCAACTTTTGCAGGGCCGGTTCAAGGAGGGAGATACGGTGCAGATCGACTGGGTGGACGGAGAGTATGTCTTTAGCCACGCCCTGCAAGAAGCCCCTGTGGCGGCTTGAGGGCGGGTCATTTTGGGCGCCACCGGCCTGGCCGGTGGCGCCCCATCCGAGGTGAAAGATGATCGGTTTTGAACGGTTTACCGAGCGGGCCCAGGAGGCGGCCTCCCGGGCCTATGAGATCATGCAGCGCTACCAGCATAACCAGCTGGATACCGAGCACATCTTGCTGGCCCTGTTGGAGCAGAGTGACGGCGTCATCTTGCGCATCCTCAAGGGTTTGGGCACCGATGTGGAGCGCATTCGCCGCCGGCTGGACGATGTGCTCAAGGCCAGCCCCAAGATGGTGATGGCCGGCCCCTGGCAACCGCAGCAGATTTACATCACGCCACGGGTCAAACGCTTGCTGGATCGCGCCAACGAGGAGGCGACCAAGCTCAACGACGAGTTCATCTCCACGGAACACCTTTTCCTGGCCATCCTGGGCGACCAAGATAGCGCGGCGGCGCGCATCCTCACCGATGCCGGCGTCACCTACGACCGTTTTGGCACCGCCCTGGCCGAGTTCCGTGGCGGCCGCCGGGTGACCAGCCCAAACGCCGAGACGCGCTTCCGCACGCTGGAGAAATACAGCCGCGATCTGACGGACCTGGCCCGCAAGGGCAAGCTGGATCCGGTCATCGGCCGCGACCGCGAGATCATGCGGGTGCTGCAGGTCCTTTCCCGGCGCACCAAGAACAACCCGGTGTTGATCGGTGAGGCCGGTGTGGGCAAGACGGCCATCGTGGAGGGCCTGGCGCAAAAGATCGTCAACGGCGACGTACCGGAGCCGCTGATGAACAAACGTCTTGTCTCGCTGGATCTGGGGGCGATGGTGGCCGGCTCGCGTTTCCGTGGCGAGTTCGAGGAGCGGCTGAAGGCCGCCCTGGAGGAGATCCAGCAGGCCGAGGGGGAGATCATCCTGTTTATTGATGAGCTCCACACCGTGGTGGGCGCGGGCGCGGCCCAAGGCGCCATCGACGCCTCCAACATGATGAAGCCTGCCCTGGCCCGGGGCGAGCTGCGCTGTATCGGCGCCACCACCCTGGACGAATATCGCCAGCACATCGAGCAGGATGCCGCGCTGGAGCGCCGTTTCGCCCCTATCTATGTGGATGAGCCCAGCGTGGAAGAGACCATCGAGATGCTGCGGGGGTTGAAGGATCGTTACGAGGCCCATCATCAGGTGCGCATCACCGATGAGGCCCTGGTGGCCGCGGCGCGGCTCTCGGATCGCTATGTCAAGGATCGCCACTTGCCCGATAAGGCGATAGATCTGATTGACGAGGCGGCCTCGCGCCTGCGCATCATGTTGCATACCCTGCCGCCGGACCTGAAGGAGCTGCGCATGGAGCTGATCCGCCTGGCCCAGCAAGAGGACGCCGCCGGCCAGGAGCGCAATTACGAGCGGGCGGCCCAGATCAAGAGCGAGCGCCTGAAGAAGGAGGCCGAGTTCGCCGCCAAGCGCGCCGCCTGGGAGCAGGAACAAGGGATTGACGAGGTGGTGGATGCCGACGACATCGCCGAGATCGTCGCCGCCTGGACGGGCATCCCCGTGAGCCGCATGCAAGAGGCCGAGACGGCCCGCCTGTTGCACCTGGAGGAGCAACTGCGTCGCCGGGTGGTGGGCCAAGACGAGGCCATCTCCGCCGTCGCCGATGCCATCCGTCGCGCCAGGGCGGGACTGAAGGATCCGCGGCGGCCCATCGGCAGTTTCATCTTCCTGGGCTCCAGCGGCGTAGGCAAGACGGAGCTCGCCAAGGCCCTGGCCGCCTGCCTCTTTGACGATGAGGATGCCCTCATCCAGATCGATATGACCGAGTACGGCGAACGGCACACCGTCTCGCGGCTCGTCGGCGCGCCGCCCGGCTACGTGGGCTATGACGAGGGCGGGCAGCTCACCGAGGCCGTGCGGCGGCGGCCTTACCGGGTGATCCTGTTCGACGAGATCGAAAAGGCCCATCCCGATGTGTGGAACGCGCTTCTGCAGATCTTGGAGGAGGGCCGGCTGACCGACGGCCACGGACGCACGGTGGATTTCCGCAATACCGTGGTCATCATGACCTCCAACATCGGCACCAGCTTTGCCAAGCGCGGAGGAGACCTGGGCTTCCAGGTCAGATCGCAGCCAGGGGGTGAGGAAAGGTTCATCGCCAGCATCTCCGAGGATCTGAAGCGCACCTTCCGCCCGGAATTCCTCAACCGCATTGATGAGGTGATCATCTTCCACAACCTGACCCGCGAGCACATGATGCAGATCGTGGATCTGCAGATGCGGGAGATGGAAAAGCGGTTGAGCGAGCAAGAGATCCGCATCGCCATCACGCCGGCCGCCAAAGGCTGGCTGGCCGACAAGGGGTACGATCCTGCCTTTGGCGCCCGTCCCTTGCGGCGCGCACTGCAGCGTTACGTGGAGAGCCCCCTCTCCCAGGCGCTCTTGGAGGGCAAGTTCGCTCCGGGCGATACCGTGGTGGTGGATCTGGATCCGGAGAAGGACGCTCTCACCTTCAACAAGAAGGGCACCGAGGAAGCGTTGCCCCTGACCGAGGCCGCGACGGTGCCCTCGGCGCAGGAAGGAGGGTGAGGCGGTGACCCAGGATCTCGCCCCTGACCGCTCCGCCGAAGAGTTGTCGGCGCAACTGCAGGCACATCCTGCGGTGGCCCGGCGCTACGAAGCGTTGTTGCGTCATCCCAGGCTCGGCGCTTTGGCCCCGAGCCTGGGCCGCGCCTATCTGGCCATCGCCTCCTCCTTGGAGCGAGGAGGCACCCTCTATCTGGCGGGCAACGGCGGCAGCTTGAGCGACGCGTTGCACATCTCGGGGGAATTGCTCAAATCCTTCGCCCGCCCCCGGCCCTTGCCTGAGGCGCTGCGGGCCCGCCTCCTGGAGCAACCCTATGGCGCCGAACTGGCCTCAGCTCTCCAGGCGGGGCTACGGGCCCATGTGCTGGGCTGCAACCCGGCCTTGGCCTCCGCCGTGGCCAACGATATCCCGTTACCGGGCATCGGCTATGCCCAAGAGCTGGCCGCCCTGGCCCGGCCCGGCGACGTGTTCTTGGGCATCAGCACCAGCGGGCGCGCCCGCAATATCCTGCTGGCCGTGGCCGTCGCCAAGGCCTGGGGCCTCACCACCATCGGCTTGACGGGCCAGCCAGGCAAACCCTTGGCCGAGATGGTGGATATCCCCCTGTGCGTGCCAGAGAGCGAGACCTATCGCGTGCAGGAGCTGCATATCGCCCTCTATCACCAATTGTGCCTGCTGCTGGAGGAACACTTTTTCCCTGGCGAGGATTGATGACCTCTGGGACATCCCTGGTTGGGCCGCGCGAGGGCGTTGAAAAAAGGAAGCTGTCCGAAATGATGAACGACTCTGGCCAAGCTTCCAGGGGTGCGTCGGGTCACCGTAAATTGTGGACCCTGCTCCCCGTCGGATTCAATCCGACGGCTCTGCCTGCCAAGCCCGCAACGCGGGCTTGATATCCTCAGCCGTCGGTTTCCAACCGACGGGGGCTGGATTTAACATCCTCGGCTGCCTGACTTGACAAGCGCGGCCTCATGTATTATAATACGATTTGAGAATGATTATCATTATCATCATGGCCCATCCGCTAGGCGGATGTGGCCCCACACATCACAGGAGGTTGTCACCATGGATATGGACAAGACGGTCGTCTCTCTCCCCCGGCTCAATGAGCCTGCACCGGATTTTGCTGCGGTCACCTCTCAAGGGCCGCGCAAACTGGCCGATTACAAGGGCAAGTGGTTGATCCTCTTCTCCCACCCGGCGGATTTCACGCCGGTCTGCACCACCGAGTTTGTGGCCTTTGCCAAGATCTACCCGGAGCTGCAAAAGCGCAATTGCGATCTGTTGGGCCTGAGCATCGACAGCAACTTTAGCCACATCGCTTGGGTGCGCAACATCGAAAAGAACTTTAACATCAAGATCCCCTTCCCCATCATCGCCGATATCGATATGAAGGTGGCCTCCCTCTATGGCATGGTCCACCCCGGCGCCAGCTCCACCCAGGCCGTGCGGGCGGTCTTTATCATTGATGATAAGGGGATCCTGCGGGCGATGCTCTATTACCCCATGTCCAACGGTCGCAACATGGACGAGATCCTGCGCCTGCTCGATGCCCTGCAGACCAGCGACCGGGAGAAGGTAGCCACGCCGGCCAACTGGCGTCCCGGCGATAAAGTGGTGGTGCCGCCTCCGCAGGATCAAGCCGCCGCCGAACGGCGCCTGCAGGAGGGCTATGAATGCATTGATTGGTACCTGTGCTTCAAAAAGCTGCTGTAGCCGCAATGACTGCAGCTTGGCCAAGCCCACCGTGCGGTGGGCTTGGCCTTTTTTTGCGCTTGCGCTTGACCCCTTTTTTGTGCTAAACTTGTTTCACCATGAACGGTTTAGCAGAAAGGAAATGGTCATGGCGTTCAACCTGGACTATGCGGTATATCTTGACCGGGTGCTGGGCGGCTGGATCGGTAAATCCATCGGTGGCACCATCGGCGCGCGCTTTGAGGGCTATAAGGGCTGGATCGAGGTGGACCCTCAGCAGCTCTTCCCCGAGACCATCCCGCCCAACGATGATCTAGACCTGCAGGTCCTCTGGCTCAAGGTGTTGGAGGAAAAGGGCGCGGCCCTCACCTCGGACGATCTGGCCCAGGCCTGGCTGGACCATTGCTGGTACCCCTTTAACGAATACGGCACCTTTCGCCGCAACTGGCAGTTGGGCATTCACCCGCCCTATTCAGGGACGTACGACAACGCCTTCTGGGAGACGGGCATGGGCTGTCCCATCCGCTCCGAGATCTGGGGTTATGTTTTCCCTGGCGCGCCGGATTTGGCCGCGGCCTATGCCGAGAAGGACGGCACGTTGGACCACAGCGCCCAATCGGTGGGGGCGGAAAAGATGTTCGCCGCCATGGCGGCCATGGCCTTTTTCGTCCCTGATGTGACCCGGCTGACCCAGATGGCCCTTCATTATCTGCCGCAAGGGACGACCATCGAGCGGCTCACCCGCGCCGCCCTGGATGCCCACGCCCGCGGCCTCTCCTTGCGCGAGGCCCGAGAGCTGCTCCTGGCCCTGGAGGGCAACCCCGAAGCCTGCGATGCCCGCATCAATGTCCCCTTTACCTTCTTGGCCCTGCTCTACGGCCAAAACGACCTGCAGGAGACGCTCCTCTGCGCCCTGCGCTGCGGTTACGACACCGATTGCACCTTGGCCACGGCCGGCGCCTTGATCGGGCAGATCTTGGGAGCGCGGGCCATCCCTGCCCACCTCAAAGAACCCATCGGCGACCAACTGGTGATGGGGATCGAATACCATCGCCCGGAGATGACCCTCAGCGCCCTGGCCAGGGATACCGTGCGGGTGGGCACCCTCCTTGCGCGGGAGCTGGCCACCGGCACCGCCATCCTGAACCCGCCGGAGCTCCAGCCCTTGCCCGTGTCCAAGCCCCTGGATCGTCCCACCTTGCGGGTGGTGTACCATGGCCTCCCCTGCGCGGCGCCGGGCGAGACGGTGACCGTCACCGTACACCTGGAGGGCAAGGCGCCCCAAGGCGGCGAGGTGCTATCCGTGGAACCTCCTGCGGGCTGGCACGCGCAGCCCGGTCACGTCGTCCTGGGACCCACCAGCCGCCGGGTGGATTTTCAGCTCTATGCCGATCCCGCGATGCCGGCGCTCTCGTTGCGCAATCTATTCATCCTACGTTGGAACGGCCAGGCAGCCCAGACCTTTGGCCTCGCCGGCGCGGGCTTGTGGCGCTTTCTGGGGGTCTATTTCGATCCTTTGCCGCCGGAGGATCGGCCTGAGGTGCAGCGGCTCAAGTGGCAACATCACTTTGCCGATCTCCACCGGGAGTACCTGCCGGAGCCGGTGCCCGATGCCGATGCCCTCTACCAGCGCTGGTCGCGCATCTTGGGCCGTCCGGCCATGATCATCGCCCGAGAGCGGCGGGTCGAGATCGAGCAATTGGCCCGGCTGGAGGGGGCCTATGTGGCTTACCTCGACCGCACTATCATCTCGCCGGATGCCCGCGAGGTCTATTTGGTGGTGGGCAACAACGATGGCTACAAATTGTACCTGAATGGGGAACCGGTGGGCGCCGTGGACGAGCAGATCTGCTGGGCACCCTTTAACAATGTGCATCGGGTGCGCTTGCGGCAGGGAGAGAACCACCTGCTGGTCAAGTTGATCAAGCGCGGTGAGGTGTTGCATTGGACTTTGGGCATCCGCCGGACGGAGCCGCGCCCCCGCCACAACGCCAACGATTGGTGCGTGGACCTGGCCGATGGCAACCCCCTGGCCGGCTGAGGGCCCAGGGGTGGGCGAATTGACAAAGGGCGCGTTTTCGCTAGAATAGACGCTGCGCCGGGATGGGACGGGGTTCACCTTCTCGGCCGGCGTTTCTTGGCGGCGTAGCTCAGCGGCAGAGCAGGGGACTCATAAGCCCTTGGTCACTAGTTCAAATCTAGTCGCCGCCACAACCCCAATCAATAGGGGCCCAAAAGCCCTGGCACACTACCTGTTGTGGTTTGCGCCCTATAGAAGGTCCTTGCTCTAAAACGCAACGCCCGCCCCAGATGGTTTGACATCTGGGGCGGGCTACATTTTTAGGTCCGACATCCCAAGATGGTACTCCCCCCTCAGCGTTTCGCCGCACGCAGGCAGAGGAAGCCGGGCTGATGGGAGAGTTTCTCATAATCTTCTGGGTCCTGCTGGCGGAATTGCTCTGTTGGCGTGGGTTCGAGGAGGCGCTCCAAAATAAAACCGGCTTGCAGCAGTGGGTTCAGCACTGCGCCCAAGGGTCGACGATAGGCGGGGACACACACGGGGAGGCCAAAGCCTCGCCACTCACAGGCGACCTGTTCGGTCTGGAAATAGTTCTCGGTCTTGTAAAAAAGGAAATCGGCAAAAGGGTGACCTACGGAAAAGACCAGGTGCCCCGGCTGGCGCAAAATGCGCCAGAATTCGCCAAAGGTGCGCTCCCAATCCTCCACATAATCCAACGCCAAGGCGCTGAGCACGAGATCAAAGGACGCATCCTGCAAGCCCAAGGGGTGCTCCAGATCCCCCCGTAGGATGAGCGCCCGGTCGCCCACCCTCTTTTGGGCCAGGGCCACCATCTTGGGGCTGAGGTCCAAGGCCACGACGTGGGCCCCATGCTGGAGCAACCACTCCGTATAGACCCCCGGTCCGCACCCCGCGTCCAATACCCGTTTCCCCTGTACAGGGGGCAACAGGGAAAGGGTTGCCGGCCGTTCGTAGTAGGCGTTGTGGGGCTTGGTATCCACGCGGGCGGCGTAATGCTCGGCCAGGGCCTCGTAGGCGGCTAGGGCAATGGATGATGGGGCCATGCTCACACAACCTTACGGGCGAAAGGAAAGCCCCGCATGGCATCGATCTCCCGACGGCTGCGGCGGATGTAAGCGCGCAGTTCCTCCAGGCCGTACTCTCGCGCCAGGGCGCGGGCGCTCACCCCAGGCCGTTTGGCCCGCAACACGAACCAGGCCTCCCGCTCCAGGAACTTCTCCAGCTCCACGTCGTCGCCGCGCTCGCGGAGCAGACGGTCCAGCTTCTCGCGATGGAAATCCAGGTGGTAGATGCCACGATCCAGGTCCAGGGTGATGCGCGAGATGTTGATTCCCTCGCTCTTGGCGTAAAGCAGCTCCTCGCCGGTGATGTCATAGACGAGGCAATCGCGCGCGCCGGTGGCGGTGACGATATAGAAATGATGCATCAAGGCGTGGGCCTGCAGGGTGGTGCCCGCCGAATAGGCGCTGGGCCAGATGACCAGCTCGGCATCTTGGTCGGCCAGGCGCTGCCAGACCTCAGCAAAGTTCACGTCGAAGCAGATGGCCATGCCCACCCGGCCGAAATCTGCCTGGTGCACCGGGGCCTCAAAGCCCACCCGCACCGGCGGCCGCAGGTCGTACTCGGACCAGTAGGGAAAGACCTTGTTATAGATGCAGGCGACCTGCCCTTGGCGATCCAGTAACACCGCCGAATTGACCCGCCGTACCCCCTCCAGCCGGTCCAGGGGGCAGACGATGTAGGTGCGGTGCTTGCGGGCCAGGGCGGCCATGGCCGTGATCGTCGGCCCGGCCAGGGTTTCAGGCGTGTGGTCGGCCTGGCCGGTCCAGGTCTCGGGCAGGGCGATGAGGTCCACCCCTCGGGCGCCCTCCTGGTCCACCAAGGGGGCGATCTCCTCCAGGCCCTTGCCCTTGAAGCTGAGGCTGGTGATGCGCACCGGTCGCCCGATGTGCCCTGGCTGATTTGAGTTCATCTGTTTGACCCTCCTTCAGAGCTGACAGGTCTTTCAGACCTGTCAGCTCTTTAAGCAACACCCTCGCGCCGCCTGGGCCAAGGCGATGAGGTTCTCCATCGGCGTGCCCGGCGGGATGTCACAACCGCTGCTCACGATCCAACGCGCCCGGCCCACCTCACGGCAGAGGGCTTGGGTTTGCGCCCGAATGCTGGCGGGCGTGCCGAAGCGCAGCATCGCGCTGGGGTCGAGATTGCCCCGCAAAACGATCCTATCGCCCACCAGGCTGAGGGCCTTTTGCGCCGGCACCTGGTAATCCAGATCCATGAAATCCACGCCGGTGGAGAGGATGTCGGCAATGATGGGCGTCGTCTCGCCGCAGATATGCAGCCCCACGGCCTGCCAGCCGGCCGCCTTGAGCGCGGCCACCAGGTGGCGATGTCGAGGCAGCACAAAGCGCCGGTAAAAGGCGGGGGAGATAAAGTTTGGCGAACAAGTGGCCTCTCCCAAGACCAGGCCGTGGGCGCCGCTCGCCAGCAACCAGCGCCCCAGCTGCAGGGCTATCTCGGTGGTGAAATCGAGCAGCTCTTCAACCTCCTCTGGCCGCTCGATCAGGTCTATTAACACCTCTTGCACACCGCGTAGTTGAGAACCGGCCAAGAGCGGTCCGCGCAGGGTGGCTAGGATAAAGCATCGGTCGCCGATCTCTTGGGCAACCTTCTGCACCGCCTGGAAGAACAAGGGCATCCGCCCCCCGCGGCAGGGGTCGCGCCCGCGCAACGCGGCCAGATCGGCCAGGTTGGCCAAGAGGTGTTGTTTGAGCACCGGCGCGCCCTCGCGTGGCTGCTCCACGGCTGCCCCCAGAGCCTCGGCCTCGCCGGTGACGCCCATGGAGAGCTGCACGCCATCGAAACCGAATTGGCGGTAGCCCCAGACCATCACCCGCGCCATAACCTCGGCGCTGCCGAAAAAATCGCCCAGGGCCACGCCGCACAGTGGCGCTAGGCCCGCGTGGACGATGGGTAACAACGGCAGCCGATCCACCCCTTCCCCCGCCAGAACGCGGCTGACCCGCTCCCTTCCGCTCAGCTCCATCTTTTTCTCTCTGCTCACAGGTTCTCGCCGAACACGGCGCTGGGCGGGGGCAGCTCACGGCGGATCTCGTTCAGACGATAGCCGAAACCGGGCCCGCCCAGGGTGGCAAGATCCACCCGTCCCTCCCGTCGCCGGTACAATCCGGGATGCACCGCCTCCTCCGGCCGCGAGGCATCGGGATAGAATTGCATGGCGTTGGTCTCCACGCCCATGATGGTGCCGGCGTGGGCGGCCAAGAGGACATGGGGGATTTGGGCCAACATGGGGTTGGTCAAATCTTGCACCATCAAGGTCATGCCGTGGGCCTTGGCCCAGCAGAGGCTCAGGAGCGCCCCGGTCTGGGTTTTGCAGGTCTTGAGCGCCACCCCCGACCAGCCCAACTGGCGGCCCAGCTTGACCAGCCGCCAATCGTGGGCGCTTTCATCCATGAAGAGGGGCTTGCGCGCCGCGACGCTGCGCACGTCCATCCGGTGCTGCTCCAGGTCGTACGGGAAGGGCTGCTCCACATAGAGGATCATGCCATAAATGCGGGGCGCCTCATCCCGCAGGCGGTCCAAGATGGCATTGACATAGGTCGGATCGGTGACGGTGCAGTTGAAATCGGCGCTCAACCAATGCACGTTCCCCTGCATGGCGATCTGCCCCACCCGCACCAGCCGCTGGTAATCCCACTCGGCGTCGTTGCCGCGCAGCTTGACCTTGAGGCATTTCAGCCCGTCGCGGGCGATCCAATCCGCCAGGAGCACCGGGTAGCCGTCGTCGGGCTCGGCGCCGGTGAGCTCGGAGGCATCAAGGGGGTCCAGCCCGCCCACCAGGTGCCAGGCATACAGGGTGGTGGGCCGGGGATACACCAGATAGTCCCGCGGGTACTTCCCCTGGAACGAGACCCCCGTATCCTCGGCAGGGGTCAAATAGTGGCTAAGGTCGTGGCGCATCCAGGGCGGGCCGTAAAGCTCATAGATGGGCCGCCCCCACAAGGCGCCGTAGGCATCGTGCAGGGCCAGGTCAAAGGGGGAGCAGCACACCAACGCGGCGAGCCAGGGGATGGGTTCGGCCTCGCCCCGCTGGGCGTTGGCCTGGGCGAGCAACCCCGGCAGGAGCTGGGTCTGAAAGGCGTGGCCGATCTCCAGGGGATGCCCCCAGACCTGGAAGGAGGCCCAAGCCTCGGCCAGAAGCACACACAACCGTTTCAACACCTGATGGCGCTCTTCATACGCGATCTGGCTGGGCCAGACCCATTGCACGCTCAAAGGCGTCTCGCCCCAGCCCTGGGCGGTGCGCCCCGAGGCATCGGCCACGGTGAGGCGCACCCGGGCGCAGGTGACATACGTCAAGGTCTCCGGGCCGAATTTCAGCGGCACCCGCGTCTGGACCGGCAGAAAATAGAGCGTCGCCCCTACAGGGCGGATATCGGTTATGGTGTGCACGGTTTTTCCCTCTTGGGTCACCGCCCTTGCAACGCCGCCTGGGCCAGAATCTTTTCCGCTACCTCCATCGTCTTGAGGGCATCGGCAAAGTTGGAGCCAGGCTGTTTGCCCGAGCGGAGGCAATCAATGAACTCGCGGTTCTTGGCCTGGAAGCCGCCATAAACATAGAGCTGGTCGCTGCCGGCCACCTCGCGGGTGTCGTAGATGATGCCCTTGGTGTCGTTATCGGTGTAGAGGATCCCCTTGCCCTCGTGCTCGGCCTCCACGCAGATCCCCGGCGCGTGCATCTCCACGGCAAAGATGCGCCGGCCGCTGGACCAACTGGTGAGTATGACGCCCGTGGCGCCGTTGTCGAATTCGAGCACCGCCGAGACAAAGTTGATATCGGGCACCAACACCCGCTTGGTCACGCTGTGGATCGCCACCACCTCGCCGCCGCACATCCAGCGCACCGTATCCACGGCGTGGATGCCGTCGTCGATGAGGCGGCCGGCCGCGCCCCAGTAGGGCGCGATGGCGTTCTTGTAAAAGCGGCAGACGGCGTGCACGATGGGCCCCCGCTTGAGGCATTCCTCCCGCAGCATGACCACCATGGGGCAGCTGCGCCGCTGGAAGCTCACCTGGGTGATGCAATCATTTTCCTGGGCCAGGCGCGCCAACATCTGCGCCTGGTGCAGGGTGATGCCCATGGGCTTTTCGATGTACAGGTTCAGCTTGTGCTGCAAGCACCAAACCCAGATGTCGTACATGTACGGCGGCTGGCCGATGGCATACACGGCATCCGGCGCAAGCTCCTCGATCATCTGTTGATAGTTGGTGTACCGCTTGGAGATGCCATACTTGTCGGCGGTGGTATGCAGGCGCTGGGGATCCAAGTCGCAGATGCCCACCATCTCTACATCCTTGAACGAAGCCAAGGACGGATAGTGGACGGCGTTGGCCATGCTCCCCGCGCCCACCATCGCCACCCGCACCTTCTCTCCCGTAGCCAAATGAGCCATCTTGCCCTCCACTAAGCGAATAATGTTTTGGCAAAGGCGATATCCTCGGCGATCAACCGGTTGACGGCGTCGCCGTCGCTGTATTCCGCCGTCAGACAGACCACGCCGCGGTAGCCGCGCCGTTTCAGCTCGGCCGCCACCCGGGGCCAAGAGGCCAGGCCGTGCCGGCCCGTGGTCCAATAGTGTTTCCACGCGGCCACCTCGGCCTCGGGACCGTTGACCCTTTGCCAGAAGGCGTTCTTGAGGTTCACCATGCACAGGCGATCCCAGACGAGTTCCAGGGCCAATTCCGGCTCGATCCCGTTCAGGGCCTCGTGGGCCGCATCCCAGACGATGGCGATGTGCCGGGGATCGTAGCGCCCCAAGAGATGGAGCAGGCCCTCGGCGTTGGCCACAAAGCGATCGCAATGGTTCTGGACGCCGATCTTGACCCCATAGCGCTCCAGAAGCGGGATCAGGGCGTCATACTGGGCCTGGAGACGGCTGAGGGTTGCCCGGTAACCCTCCGGCCCGATGACGGCCATGGTGCGGATGATGGGGATGCCCGCCTCGGCGCAGGCGCAGATGGTGGCCTCGTCGGTGGGGCCGGCGACGCTGGCGATCTTGATGCCGCTTTGGGCGAGGAGCCGCGCCGCCTGGGGCAATCGGTGCACCTCCTCCGGCGGCACCTGGTAGCCGGGGCGCACCGGTAGCTCGATGGCCTCGAAACCCAGGCCGGCGATAAAGGGCCCCAACTCCTCCAGGGGCATCTTCCAGGGTTTGGTAAACACGGAATAGGTGATCTGTGAGGCGTTCATCGGCGTCAACTCCCACGGTAGGCTGGCAGCCAAGGATCGAAACGTTCGGCTCTGTCATAGCATGGGCCAAACGAGCTGTCAAGCGCGGGCGAGGGGGCTAGGCATTATTGCCTAATTGCCCAGAAAAGCAAACGATGGTATACTTGCGGAGCGTCAAAATCTGCAAGGAGGCGGAGGACGAGTCGCTATGCCAAGACCGGATGTTATTTTGGGAGAGAGAACGCGTGCCGGCATGTTGCGTGGGTTCGAGTCCATGGCCCGCCTGCTGGCGATCACCTTGGGGCCGATCGGGGGCAACATTGCCAACGCCACGATGACCTCCCAGGGGACCGAGCTGCTCAAGGACGCAGCCACGGTGGCCCGCCGGATCATCCAGTTGCCCAACCGCATTGAGGACGCGGGAGCCATGATGATGCGGCACATCGTCTGGCGGGTGCGCGAGGAGGTGGGCGATGGCAGCGCGACGACGGCTGTGCTGGCCCTGGCCATCGCCAAAGAAGTGCAAAAGATGATCATCGCCGGCGCCAACCCCATGCTCCTCAAGCGCGGCATCGAGCGCGCCGTGGATGCCGCCGTGCAAGCCCTGGAGGCCATGGCCATCCCTCTGGAGGGAGAGGAGCGCATCGCCGCGGTGGCCACCGCAGCCACGGGCAACGAGCGCATCGGCAAGATCCTGGGCGAGATGTACGATTTTCTCGGCCCCAACGCCAACATCGTCATCGAGCCGTACATCGCCCTCTATCACGATCGCGCCTACTACCAAGGGGCCCGTTTCCGTGGCCAGATCGTTTCTCCCTATCTGATGACCGATGCCACCCGCCGGGTGGCCGTGCTCAAGGATCCCTACATCGTCGTCACCGATATGTCCTTCGAGACCGTCTCCAGCGTGCAGGGGATCTTGGAGCAGGTGTACAAGGCGGGGGGCAAGAGCGTCTTTATCATCTGCAAGATGATGGCGGATAAGGCCATCGGCGTCTTGGTCGCCAACAACGAGCGCGGCACCATCCAATCTTGCGCGGCCAACATTCGCTACCTGGGCGATGTGCGCCGGGGCACCATCCAAGACATCGCGATCTTGGTGGGGGCCAAGGCCTTTGTGGATAGCGAGGTGACCCCGCCGGAGAGCATCACCCTGGCCGATATGGGGCGCGCCGATACGGTCATCGTCACCTACGATCATTACGATATCATCGGCGGCAAAGGGGATCCCAAGGCCATCCAGGCGCGGGCGCAGGCCCTGCGCAAACAACTGCGCGAGACGCTGGATGTGGAACAGCGCCAGAACCTGCGGGATCTCTTGCGTCATTTCTCCGCCGGCATCGGCGAGCTGCGCATCGGTGCCTTGACGGAGCAGGAGCGCAAGGCCGAGCAAGAAGTGGCCGAGCAAGCGATGAAGGCCATCAACGCCGGCATGGAAAGCGGCGTGGTGCCCGGTGGCGGGGCGGCCTATCTGAACTGCATCCCCGCCGTGGAGGCTTTGGAGGCCGAGGGCGACGAGGCCTTTGGCATCCAGATCGTGGCCCGCGCCCTGGAGGAGCCGATGCGCCGCATCGCGGCCAACGCCGGCGTCCATCCGCCCCTGGTCATCGCTGAGGCGCGCCGGGCCGGCCCGGGTTATGGCTACGATGTGCGCCAGAAAAAGGTCGTCAACATGATCGAGGCGGGGATCGCGGATCCCGCCCTGGTGGTCAAGCGCGCCTTGCAGAACGCCGCCAGCGGCGCCCTGATGCTCTTGACCACCGAAACCCTGGTCCTACACCGAAATCCCAAGGAGAATTTCAACCCATGAGCATCTCGACCAACGCCCTCAAAGAGACTGCCAAACCGTGGGAACCGATGGGCCCCATCGCCTCCGGTGGGACAGTGTTCAGCCTGGCCATCTCGCCCATCGCCGAGGCGATGCGTTGCTGGGCCGCCACCGGTTGCGGCGTCTTTTTCTCGGATGATCTGGGCCAGACCTGGGCCCAAAGCCTGAACGGCCTGACCACCCCCTTGCTGAGCGCCCTGGCCGTCGCCCCTAACGGCGCCCTCTTTGCCGGCGCTTTGGGCGGGGACCTTTTTGCCTCGTTCAACTTTGGCCGCAGCTGGACGGCAGGGATGGTGCCCAGCGAGCGCAAAAAGACGGTGACGGCCATGCTGGCCTCACCCAATTTCAGCAAAGACGGCTCCGCCTTTGCCGCCACCGATGGCGGCGGCCTCCTGGTGACCCGCAACTCGGGCCAGACATGGGAGGATAGCAGCTTTGGCCTGGGCAGCGCCACCGTCTTGGCCCTGGCCGCTCCGCTGGATTGGTCGCGCCGCGAGACCATGTTCGCGGCCACCAACGAGGGCGTTTACTATTCCCCCAACGGCGGCCGCGCCTGGCGTGAGACGGAGCTGATGTTGGACGATGATGCGGTGGATGTCCTCGCGGTGAGCCCGAATTTTGAGGAGGACCACACCGTTTACGCCGGCACCGAGGCGGGCGATCTCTACTGCTCCACCGACGGCGGGCGCGCCTGGGACCTTTGGCAAAAGGCCCTGGGCGGCGGCCCCCTGAACTGCCTGTGGCTTGCTCCGGATTTCGCCACCAGCGGGCGCATGGTGGCCGGCGTCGGCGCGGCGATCTATCTCTCTGACGATCGGGGCCGGTCCTGGAGGCTCGTCCAAGAGATGCCCACCTCCGTCTTGGCGCTGGCCGGCAATGCCTCGGTGCTCCTGGCCGGCTTGCACGATCGTGGCATCTGGCGCTCCACGGACGCCGGCCAGACGTGGGCTCCCTCTGTCGAAGGGCTGGCGGCCCGGGGCTTTGCCCGGCTTTTGGCCCAAGATGGGATGCTCTACGCCCTCGGCCCCCAAGAGGGCCTGTGGAGCTCTGCCGATGGCGGCCGCTCGTGGCAAGGGATCCCCGGCCTGGGCGCGTATCTCCCCTTAACCACCGTCTTTATCCGCTCGCCCCAGGAGCTGTTGGTGGCCAGCCAAGAGGCCGGCCTCTTGCGCACCACCGATGGTGGGAAGACGTGGACGGTCGTCAGCTCTGTGGCCGGCATCCAGGCGCTCTCCCTGGCCCCCAACGACGGCAGCGGCTGGGCCGGGACCATGGATGGCCATCTCCTCGCCACCCAGGATGGCGGCGCCACCTGGCAAGAGGCCGCCTCGCCCTGCGAAGGGCAAGAGATCCTCAGCCTGGTGGTCTCGCCGAATTATGGGCAAGACCACACCGTGCTCATGGGCACGGCCATCCCCGGCACGGCCAACCGCGATCCGCGGGTGGCCCTCTGGCGTTCCACCAATGGCGGCGGCACCTGGCGCCAGGTGACCACCCAGGCCTCCTTTGCCCGTTGGATGGATATCGCCTTGCCGTTGGGCGTCCAAGAGAACGTGGCCGAGCAGGCCATTTTGGCCACCGGCGCCTACTGTCTGCGCCCCTTGCGGCGGGCCAAGGATGTGTGGATCAGCACCCGCATCGACCCCAACGGCGCCAACACTTTGGGCGTGATCATCTTGGGCGAGCTGGACGAGGGGGGCGTGCTTTTTGCCGCCACGGGCACGGGGATCTATCGCTCCATTGACGGCGGGCGCACCTGGCACGCCTATATGGATGGCCTTGAGGCGGAAAGCTTTATCAGCATCGCCGCCGCGCCCCAGGGAGAGACCTACACCCTTTACGCCCTGAGCTTGGGCGGCGCCTTGTGGAAACGCGAGTTGGCCTGAGGGCCGGGTACCTTGCGCCATGCATCCGGGGATGCCTCGGACGAGGCGTCCCCGGATTTTTGGGGCTGTGCTCAAGAGTGGGTATAATGGTCCTGGGTCCACAGGACCCCTAGAAGCGGAGCCCCATGCCACGCACCTACATCGCCCTTGACCTGGAGTTCACCGGCCTCGACCCCGATCGGGACGAGATCATCGAGATCGCCCTGGTCAAGTTTCAGGGGCACCAGGTGGTGGAGAGCTTTGCCAGCCTGGTGAACACCCAACGGCCCATCCCCCTCAAGGTGCAGCAATTGGTCGGCATCTCCCAGCTAGAGATCGGCCGCGCCCCCACGTTGCGCGCCCTTTCGGGCAGGATTCTATCCTTCATCGGTAGTTTGCCCCTGGTCGCCCACACCATCGCCATGGATCTGCGCTTCCTAAGGCGCCACGGCCTGGATCTGAACAACTTGGCCATCGACACCTTTGAGCTGGCCACGATCTTGGTGCCCGAGGTGCAACGCTACAGCCTCTCCAACCTGGCCGAGTTTCTGGGCATTCCCCTGGAACAGAGCCACCGCGCCTTGGCCGATGCCCTGGCCACCAAGGATCTTTTCTTGGCGCTGCTGGAGCGCTTGGAGCGTTGGGAGCTGCCCTTGTTGGAGGAGGTGGTCACCCTGGCCGAAAAGAGCGCCTGGCCCTTGCGCCATCTCTTCCGCGAGGTCTTGCAAGAGCGGCGGGAGCGCCAGGCGGGGTCGTTCTTCCGGGCCAAGGAGGCGCGCTCTTGGCGGTTGCCCCTGGCCGCGCCGGAGGAGGATTTCCCCCCGCTGCGGCCCGCCGAAACGGTCACTCCGGTGGACGCGCAGGCGCTGGCCGCCATGATCTCGCCGGGGGGCGCCATCGCCAAGGCCTTTCCCGGCTATGAATACCGCGAACAACAGATCGAGATGCTCAAGGCCGTCGCCGAGGCCTTTAACCGGCCCCACCACCTTTTGGTGGAGGCGGGCACCGGCACGGGCAAATCCCTGGCCTATCTCTTGCCGGCGATCTATTTCGCCGTTCAGAACGGCCGGCGGGTGGTGGTTTCATCCAACACCATCAATTTGCAAGACCAGCTCTACAACAAGGACTTGCCCGACCTTCAGCGGCTGCTGCCGGTGGGGTTCCATGTGGCCTTGCTCAAGGGGCGCAGCAATTACCTTTGCCTGCGCCGGTTGGCGCTGTTCCGGCGTTCGCAGCAACTGAGCGAGGACCAGGTGCGGGTCTTGGCCAAGATCCTGGCCTGGTTGCCCTTCACCAAGACGGGAGACCGGGTCGAATTGGTTTTGCTCAACGAGGAGAACGCGGTATGGGCTGACGTGCAGGCCGACGCCCAGACCTGCCTGGGCGATCGCTGCCCTTACCGCCAGGAGGGGAGCTGTTTCTTTTACCGGGCCCGGGCCCGCGCCGAGCGCGCCCATCTGGTCATCATCAACCACGCCCTGCTCCTCTCCGATCTGGTCTTGGAGAACCGCATCCTGCCAGAGTACAAACATCTCATCATTGACGAGGCCCACCACCTCGAAGACCAAGCGACGGCACAATTCGGCTTTGAGGTGGGCCGCCGCGAGCTGTATGCTTTTTTGGTGGGGCTCAGCTTCGAGGGGGGCGATATGCCGGGGGGACTTTTGGCCAAGGTGCCGGCCATCTTTCAACATCCCCAATGCTCTCCCACGGCGCAGCAGGCCCTCACGGCGTTGATCCAGAGCCTACGCACCGAGGTGGATACCGCCCAACGGCGGCTTTATGAGCTCTTTAACGGCCTGGAAGGCTTTTTGGCCAACCATGTCGACAAAAATACCAACCTGGCCGAGGGCTATGACCAACATATTCCCCTCACCTCCGGCCTGCGCACCCAACCCGATTGGAGCGCCGTAGAGATCGCTTGGGAGAACTTTGCCGCCCCGTTACGCCAGGTGCTGCGGGGATTGGAGCGGCTGGCCTCCCAAATCAACGCGCTTGACCTGGGCGAGGACGCCGCCCGCGACGAACTGGTCCAAGAGATCGAGGCGCAGCGCCAGCGCGGCCAAGAGATGTGGGCCAACATGGACAAAATCCTCATGCAGCCCGACGCCCAGGGGATCTACTGGATCTCGGTATCCCGACGGGAGCAGGAGATCACCCTCTGTAGCGCGCCCCTGCACGTCGGCCCTCTCCTGCGCGAGCGGCTCTTTGCCCAGGTGGATACCCTCGTGTTGACCTCTGCCACCTTGCGGACGGGCCAAGATTTTCATTTCATCCAGCAACGCCTGGGCTTGGAAGATCCTGTGACCTTGGCGTTGGATTCGCCCTTTGACTTTCGCTCGGCGGTGTTGCTCTACGTGCCCAAGGATATCCCCGAACCGAGCGAGCCGTATTACCAAAAGACCGTCGAGCGCGCCCTGATCGACCTCTGCCGCGCCACCGAGGGGCGCACCTTGGTCCTCTTTACCGCCAATAGCCAGCTCAACGCCACCTATCGCGCCATCCAGGGGCCTTTGGAGCAGGAGGGGATCATTGTCTTGGGGCAGGGCTTTGATGGCTCGCGCCGGCAGATCTTGGATAGCTTTCGCACCACCCCCAAGGCCGTCCTTTTGGGCACCAGAAGCTTTTGGGAAGGGGTGGATGTCGTCGGGCAGGCCCTGAGTTGCTTGGTGATCACCCGGCTGCCCTTCGCCGTCCCCACCGACCCCGTGCTCTCGGCGCGGGCCGAGACCTTTGAGGATCCTTTTAACGAATATTACCTGCCCGATTCCATCTTGCGTTTCCGCCAAGGGTTCGGCCGGCTCATCCGCAGCAAGACCGATTATGGCCTGGTGGTGGTGCTGGATAAGCGCCTGCTGACCAAACCCTACGGCAAGCTCATCCTCCGTTCCCTGCCCCCCTGCACGGCGCGCCAAGGGCCGTTGGAGGCGCTGCCGGGCCTGGCCCGGCGTTGGTTGGACCCCCAAACCCGTGCCGAGCTCGAGGTGCCCGCGAAAGGCTAACGAGTACGTGCCCCAGGGCCCTGGGGCCGTTCGAGGCTGGCCCATGCCAAAGGCCTTGCCCGGCCATCAGCCTTGGCCCGTGAGACGGCGTTTGAGGAGATAGATCTTGGCCCTTTCCCCCAGGAGGGTGATGGCGTAGCTCCGCGCAACGCGCCAGGCGCGAGATTCCCTCAAGAGCTCGTCCATCAGGGTGACCTCGCCGGTGACCAGCGCCAGACGTCCTTGCGGGGCCAGGACTCGCTCGGCCTCGGCCAAGAAACGGCGGTACAGGGATACATTCTCCTCGTGGCTGCCGATCTTTTTGCCAAAGGGCGGGTTGGTGGCGATGACATCCACACTGTGCTCCGCCAGGGGCAGGTAGCGGGCGTCCCAGCGCAGCAAGTGGCAGGGTTTATGGCGCGGGCCGATGTTCTCCGCCGCCGCCCGCAACGCCGCCGGATCCAGATCGCCCCCCACCAGGAGCTTGTGCCGGGCACAGGAGCCGCGCTCGATGAGCAGCGTCCCCGCGCCGCAAAAGGGGTCCAGGAAGATATCCGTCGCCTGGGGCTCGGTGAGCCAGACCATGGCCGCCGCCACCGAGGGGCGCAACGAGGCCGCGATGTGGGCCGCCTTGTAATCCCGGTGGCGCATGGTGGCGTCGGAGAGGCGCAGGCCACAGATGCAATCCAGCCCGATGAGGTTGACCCACACCTCAAAATCCTCCCCCTCCTCCACGGCCTGCCATCTTGAGCCGGAGCGTTGGCTCAGGGCCTTGGCTACCGTTTGGCCCAGCTCGAGACGGCGATAGGGATGCCCCTGGCCGGCCAGGCGGGAGATGACGCGGAACCGCAGTCGCCGCTTGCCTTCCCGGTGGTGCAGCGCCTTGTGCAGGGCCAGCCCTTCCTCCAGGGCGCGGCTGGTCAACAGGGCCTGATGGATTTGCTCCAACCCCTGGTAGCCCCGGGCAATCCGCAGGCGCTCCACCAGGAAAAAGATATCCTCGGTGGTGCGCAGGCGCAAGAGATCGGCCGGCGGCCCGGCGTAATCAAAGAGCACCAGGCCGTTTTTTTCCGGGATCACCTGGCTGGCGATCTTGGCCGCGCCCGCCGCCCGCTGCTGGATCTCGCTCCAGGCGATCTCCTCCAGGCCGGGCATGGTGTGGGCGTAATAACAGCGTTTCTGAGGGCTTGTCCCTCTTGTCTTTTGCTCCATCATGCGCTATGCTAACCCTATCCTGCACGAGAGGGGTGCGCCATGACACGAGATGTGGCTTTGGAACGGGAGCTCCGCAGCGCCTTGGACGCCGTGCCCATCGTGGATACCCACGAACACCTGGATACCGAGGCCGAGTTCGCCGCCCAGCCGGTGGATTTCGGCCGCCTCTTTTTGCACTATGCCAACTGTGACCTGATCTCGGCGGGCTGCCCGCTGAGTGATATGCTGCGTATCCAGGGCGATCCCTCCCTCAGCCCCCAAGAAAAGTGGCGCCTCATGGCTCCCTATTGGCCTTATGTGCGCGCCACGGGCTACGGCCGCTGCTTGGAGGTGGCCATCCGCGATCTTTACGGCCTGGACGGCCTCAGCGCCGAGACGGTGGAACCTCTTTCGGCGCGGATGGCCGCCAACCGCCGTCCGGGTTTCTACCGGGAGGTGATGGACAAGGCCGGCATCGCCGTGGCTTTGTGGCATCGGTTGGAGCGCCTGGGGCCCATCCCCCGCATGTGGACGCCCGAATACGATCGCTCCCTTTTTGTGCAAGACCTGCTTTCGCCCTTTGTGGACCTGGCCGAGACCACCTGGCGCAGCGGCTGGGGGCGCGAGATCCTCTGCTTGGACGATTATCTGGAGGCCATCGAGGAGCGTTTTGCCGCCTATGCCGCCCAAGCCGGCGCCCTAAAGTTCGGTTTGGCCTACAGCCGCCCGCTATTCTTTGAGGACCGCGCCCGCGGCGAGATCGAGCCGCTGTTCAACCGTCTGCTCAACACCGGCTGGGAACGCAACGTCAGCATGCCCTCTCTGGCCGAGATGCGGGCCATCCAAGACTACCTGGTGCATTTCAGCCTGCAACAATGCGCCAAATACCGGCTGACGGTCAAGTTTCACACCGGCCTGCAAGAAGGGAACGGCAACACCATCGGCAATTCACGGGCGGCGCTCCTCAGCAACCTCTTTTTCAAGTATCCCAAGGTCAAGTTCGACATCTATCATATCAGCTACCCCTACCAGGAGGAGCTGATCACCCTGGCCAAGAATTTCCCCAACGTGGCCATTGACTTTTGCTGGATGTGGATCATCAATCCGGCGGCGGGGCGGCGGGCTTTAAGCGAGTGCCTCGACGCTGTGCCGGCCAACAAGATCCACGGCTTTGGCGGCGATTTCATTTTTATCGAGGGCACCTACGGCCACGCCATCATGGCCAAGGAGAACATCGCCCGCACCCTGGCGGAGAAGGTGGCCGATGGCGACCTCACCGCCGAGCGGGCCATCACCCTGGGCCGTTGGCTCTTGCACGATAACCCCATCCACTGGTTCGGCCTGCGCGAGAAGGTGCCCGCGGCCGTATTGCGCGACTGAGCTTAGGGTTGCTGCCGGCGGCCGGCCTCGTAGATGGGGCCATAGATCTCTTGATCAAAGGGCACACAGCCCGTGGGGCCGTGGTCGCGCATGATCTGGGTGCAACGGCTGCAGGTGATGCATACCCGGCGGGGATCCAACTGGCCGCGGAGCAGCAGGTCCCGGGCAAAATCAGGATAAGCAAAGGCCTCGCGCCCCACGCCCACCATATCGGCCCAGCCGCGCCGCACCACGGCGGCGGCCACGTTGCCCAAATATTGCCGCAACCAGGAGTACCCCGAACCCACCACCACCAGCTCCGGATAGGTCTGCTTCACCTGGCGGGCCAGGTTGATCAAGCGGGCCACGCCCTCCAAAGGATGCTCCTCCGGCGTGTAGCCGCCCACCACGTTGGCATCGAAGGGGCGGTTGATGTGGGGCGTAAAGTAGGGGTTGCCCGCCGTGACGTTGATCAACACCACCCCCTCCGCCAGCAAGAGGCCGATGAGGCGCAGCGGCTCGCTGAGATCGGGGATCTTGGGGTCCTCCTTGGAGACGCCCCAGCCCCAAGGATAGGGGTGGCCGTCATAGACGTTGAGGCGGATGGTCAGCTCCAACTCGGGGAGTTCCGCCCGCACCCGGCGGACCACCTCCAAGAGCAAGCGAGTGCGGTTCTCAAAGGAGCCGCCATAGCGGCCCGGCCGGGTGTGGGCGGCCAACAGTTCGGACATCAGATAGCGGTGGCAGCTCTTGATATCCACCCCATCAAAGCCACAATCGCGGGCCAGACGCGCCGCCGCGAGATACCGGTCGGTCAGGCGGTCCAGCTCCTCGTCGGAGATCAAAGGGTAATCGGGCGGCAGGCCCTGGACCTTATCCAGGATGCCGTCATGGTGGGCCAGGATGGGGGCAGGCTTATCCACCGGGCGGCTGTAGCGGCCGGAATGGGTCAATTGCAGCACGGTGAAAGGTGTATAGTCAGCGCCGTTCACTTCCTTGCCCGCCGCCAGGGCCTGCTGGCGCAGGGCGGCAAAGGCGGCGGCGTTCTGGGGCACCAGGAGCA
>DAOTZU010000275.1:0-8618 GCA_034433995.1 Anaerolineae bacterium | reverse complement strand
GATCAGCGGACCCAGGTAACCGATCACCTTGGTCTGCGTCTTGAGGGCTGCCGCACAGCCAGCGATGGCCTTGGTGTACTCCATCTTGGCCATATAGTTGGAGACGTTCTTGGGCGCCTTCCCCGTGAGGGCATGGTCGCCAGAGATGTGGACAAAGACGATATCCGGATACTTGGCGGCGACCACGTCGGTATCGGCGGCAAAGTCGTCGGAGGTGGTCAAGATCATCTTGGCCCCTTGATTGACCATATCCTCCACCACCTGCTCCAGCGTCACGCCCTTGCGGTCGGCAGGGTTGAGCTTGTCAAAGACGAGCATCTTGGTGCCCGGCAGGTTCTTTTCCGCGTATTGCCCGGCACGGAAATGGGCCTCGCTCCAACCGTGGTCGTTCTGCGGGCCCACGAGGATCACGCCAAAGATAAACTCTTTTTGGCTGGTCCCGCCTCGGCAGGCCGTGAGCAGCATGAGCACAAGGACAAAGATGATAGCCAGGGTTCTGCTTCTACTTCCCTTGAACATGGGCGCGTTTCCCTCCCTCTGCAGTCTGACGAACCAAAATGTCCTCGGGCAAGGCAAGCGAACGATCTCTCGGTGTGCGGCGGACCTCCTTTCCCCACGCGTTCAGGATCCAGTGCAATCCACAAAGGAGCGACGACCCACCACGCTGTGGCCGCCGCCGAACGGCGCAATTCTAGCACAGTTGCGCGTCCCTGTCTAACGCGCCTACTGAGAGGGTGTGGAAAAAAAGTGCGTAGAGGCCTTGCCCGCCGTCGGATGGAATCCGACGGCTCTGCTTGCCAAGCCCGCAGCGCGGGCTTACCATCCCCAGACGTCGGTTTCTAACCGACGGGGGCATTTCTCGACACCCTCCCCTCTGAGAGAGGTCTAATGCGAACGCCGGGTGGCGCGCCGGGGCGGTTGGCAACCAGCAGCTGACGGCGCCAGCACCCGGCCACGTCTCACAAATAGAGTCTCTCCCTCCCCCGTTTGCGGGGGGTATCCGCGGGCAGGGCGTTATCCCGCTCCCGCTGGCGCCGGGCGGCCTCGTCGAAATAGGCCAGCCACTCCTTGGGCGCGTCGGGGTTCTCTGCGCCGTGGGGCGTGCGCCGCTGACGCACCTGCACCAACACCGGCGTGTTCACCGAGGCCCCGGCGACGATCACTTGGCCCTTGCTCAGGGCGGGGAGCTCGCTCAACAGATCGCGCCCCAAAGATTCGATGCTCCCCGCCACCTGGTGCTGGTCCACAGGGTTGACGATGCGCAAGATGCATTGGGTCATGCATTGAGAGAGGACGTCGCTATCCAGCTTGCCCGGCCGCTGGCTGATCAACCCCACCGCCACGCCGAATTTGCGCCCCTCGGAGAGGATCTGCTTCAGGATGCCGGTGGTGATGATCTCGGCGTTGGCCGGGGCGAAATTGTGGGCCTCCTCGATGAGCACAAAGGCGGGATAGGGCAAATAATTCTCGTCGCCGGCGCCAGCCTGGCCGCGCACCGTATCGCGGCGGGCCTGGTCCAGGCGACGCAAGAGGGTGGCCACCACCACCTGTTGCTCCCGTTCGGGGATCTCGTTAAGCTGCAACACCGTGCATTGCCCCGGCCGCAAGAGGTCTTGCAGGGGCAGGCTCACGCTATCGTCAAAGATGGGGTTGCCCAGCCGGGAATCCACCCGCCAGATCAGCGCGCCGATGGTGGGGTCTTCATCCAGCTTCTTGTCCTCCTCCGGGTCCCTCACCGGCTCCTCTGCCTCGCCGGCGCGGATCTCTACCTTGAGCTGCGCCCGGGTCCAGCGGTCGCCGTACTTGCGCCGGACGCGGTTATAGGCCCGGCCCAGGGCATAATGCATCTTTTCCGAAAGATCGGGCAAGAGGTAGCGCAGATCGCCGATCTCCAGCGACCCCACCCGCACTTTGATATCGTGCGGGCGCACGATCTTGACTTGGGGCTGGTAGCTGGCCCCGCTGAAAAAGGCGTCGTTCTGCAGCTCCACCAGGGTATCGTACTCGGCGTGGGGATCCACCACCAACACGGCGGCGCGGTTGTAGGGGGCCATCAGCTCCTCCAAAATGACGCCGGCCAGGTAGCTTTTCCCCGCGCCGGTGGAGGCGATGATGGCCAGGTGGGTGCTGGTGAAACCTCGGGCATCCAGCACGATGGGCACCCGGCCGGCGGGCCGGCTGAGGAGGGAGCCGATGTGCACCGCGCCGGTCTCCCCCAGGCGACACCGGCAGAGCACCTGGGCCAGCATCTCGTCCGGGGCAATGTGGATGGGCGCGCCCGAACGCGGCGGCACCCGCGGGTTGATGAACCCCATCACCGGGTCATAGTAGCCCAGGATGGTCACGGTGATCTCCATCAGCTCGGGCAGACCTTGGTCATAGCCCAAGAGGTCGGCCACAGCCTGAGGCGGCACGGTGGGATCGGCCAGAAAAGTATCGGGGTAGAGGCGCAAGGGCGCGCGCCCGCTCACCCGGCCCAGGATCTGGCGCCGCACGCCCTCCACCTCGGCCTCGTAATAGACAAACTCCCCATGTTTGACCCGTTGCTGCGGATCGGGGGTGATGAAGGTATACTCTTGGGGCGTCTCGCCGGGCCCTTTGGTGATGCCGATCGCTTGTGCGTCCATGGTCGCTCCTTTCCTCAGCCCACCGGCTCCACGCGAGATTTCCAAGCCAGGTTCTTGGCCAAGACGGCCAGGCGCGGCGCCTCCTGGGGCAAGAGCCGGCCCAGCTCGGCGATCAGGCGCGACATCAGGTGCGGCACAAGAGGATCTTGCATGGTGGCCAACAAGGGGAGATAGGCCAAGCGCAGGCCGTGCTCGCCCCGGTGAAAGGCGATGATCTCCTCGCGCTCCAAGGTGCGCACGCGGGAATCGATCTGGGCCGCCACCGTGGGCACGCCCTGCTCCACCTCGCCCTCGGCGCCCACGGCGCCCAAGATCACCACCGCTACCAACGTGGCCTTTTCCGCCAGATAATCCGGCGAAAAGACGGCCAAATCCTCTTGCGGGGAGAGGCGCGGCCCCAAATTGCCGAACTCGGGGTTCAGCAGCGTGGTATTGCGGATGGCCCCCACCAAATATCCTCCCGCGGCCATCTCCACCGCCACCCAGGTGCCAAAACCGTAATCCTGGGGGGCGGGTACCCTGGCGGCCTCGCCGGGGCCATAAACCTGACAGATGTAATCCACATGCGAGCTTGCGCTGACGATCTTGCCGATGATCATGCCCAACACTTACCTCCGTCCCCGCTTGCTGTAGGCCTTGCGGGCATAACGTAGCGCCAGACCCAATTGGGCCGAAAACTCTTGAAACGCGCGATAGAACTGCTCCCGGTCCTGCGCGGTGAGCACGGCCACGGCGTCGGCCGTCTCCAGGGCGTAGGGATAGCCCGTGCCCACGATACACTCGGCGCGGACGAGATCCACCACCCGCTCCAACGCGCCCGCCTCCAAAAGCCAGCGGGGCAGCTCCAGCCGGGCCGGGGGATTCTCGGCCGTGGTTTTCAGATATACGAATGCCACCCGGCCATAATAGTCCAACGTGGCGTCGGCGCCCTCGAAAAGACGGTCGTCCCGGGCACAGATCAAGGCCTCACTGCGGTCGCCCCAGGCCATCTGGCTGCGCAACAGGTCGCCATCGCTCAGCTGGGGGCGCTCGGTCTCCTGGCCCAGCCAACGCAACAAGGAGACCAGGTCTTGGGCGCGGGAATTATCCACGTACCCCACCAGAGGCACCCGCGTCGCCTCCGAGGCCGCGATCAGGCCGCGCATCGCCCGCAGGTAGCGTCCGCGCAGCTCCGGCCGGAGATGGGCCGCGAAGGAGAGGATGAGGGAGCCATCAAAGAAGCACAAGGGCGCGGGTTGCCGGCCCACCGCCCGGCCCATGAACTCCACCAGGGCGCGACATTCCAATTCAAAGCGCCGCAGGTTCACCTGAAGATCGGGGAAGCCTTCGGTCTCCTCCGCGCCCTGGGCCTCCAACTCGTCGGGCGGGAGGACCTCAAAGTGGATCTCTTTGATGTAACGCCCCTCGGCGCGATGGGGGTTCTCGAACCGGCCCACCTGCACCGCGCCCACGGGGATGGAGAAATCGCCGCTGGGGGTGATCTGGGAGCCATCCACCGCCAAGGTGGTCACCCCCTCCAAAATGGACCTGGCCCAAGCCCGCGCCTCCTCATGGTTGGCCCAGCGCCGCCCAAAGGGGCGCACCAAGGGCTGCCCGGCCACCCGCTCCGCGCTGGGCAGCGCGCCGGGGCGGGGGATGCCGGCCAAAAGCGCCTCCAACTCTGCGCGGCCCAGGCCCTCCAAACGGGCCAGAGCGCGCCGATACCGCTCCACCTCCTGGCTCTGCCGCAGGTCCAGGCTAACAAAGCTCTCCCGTTTGGCCTCCAACGCGGCGCGGACATGGGGCTTGCTCAGCATGGCCTACCCCTCCCGCATCCAATGGCTGCCCTGCTCGTCCTTGACGATGCGGATATAGTTCTGGGCCACACGCTCAAAGGTGTCGTCGTGGCTGATGACAAACATCTGGGCGAACCCCTTCACCTGCATGATCTTGTCCGCCAGCCCCTCGCGACGCTCCGGATCCAGGTGGGCCGTGGGCTCGTCGAAAAAGGCTACATCCAGCGCCGAGATCTTGCGCAACAGGGCCAGCCGCAGGGCCAGGGCGGCGATCATCTGCTCGCCCCCGGAGAGCTGGCGGAAGGTGCGTTCGCGCCCCTTGTACTCTAGGGAAAGCTCGTAATCCTCACTCCAGTTCAACCGCCCGGTGTGATCGCCCATGATCTCCCCGTAGAACGCCGAGGCCTCGCGGGAAATCTGGCTCACCAATTGCCGGGTGACATAAGGCCCGGCCTTTTGCAAGAGCTCGCGCGCCTCCTGGAGCAATCCCAACAAGGTGTTGAGCTCCTCACGCCGGCGCTCTTGGCGCTCCAAGGTGGCCTCCAAGCCCTGGAGGCGCAGCAGCTCATTGTGCAGCTCCTTTTGGCGCCGGCGACCCAGCTGGAGTTTCTCCCGCACCGCGGCCACCCGGTCGCGGAGCTGGTTGGCCTGCTCCCTGAGCCGGGCATGGGCCGGCGCGTCATAACCCACCAAGGCCGCGCGATATTCCCCCTCCAACGCGGCCACCTGCTGCGCCAAGCGATCCACCTGCGCCCCCAGCTCCTGCACCCGCGCCCGCCGCGCCCCCACCTGTTGCGCAATGCGCGCATGGGCCAAATACGTATCGTGGGCCTGGCGATGGCTTTGGCGCGCCCGCTGCGCCTCGGCGATGGCCTCCTCCAAGCCCTCGTAAGGGGCCAAGTCCCCCTCCAAACGCTGCATTTCGGCGTCCACAGCCTCGGCGCGGGCCAGGGTCTCTTGCCGCTCCCGCTCCCTGGCGGGGCGCTGGTGCACCTGCCCCTCCAAGCGCTGGGCCTCACTGCGCGGATCGCCCAGGGCCTCCAAGGCGCGCCGTTGGGCCTCCACCTTGGCCGGCGCCTCGGCCAGGGCCGCCACCTCGGCCTGGTCGTTCTGCCAACGCTCCCGGCTTTGGCGCAACGCTGCCTCGGCCTGGTCCACATCCTGGGGCCGGGGCAGGGCGCGTAAACGGCGCTCCATGTCCTCCAAGGCCTGGGCCAGGCGGTGCATCTCCTCCTCGCCTCGGCGCAACCTCTCCGCCACCGCGCGCTGCTCGCCCTCCAGCGCCGCGCGCTCCTCCTGGTTATGGCGCAACAGCGCCTGACGGCGCTCCGGGGTGAGCTCGGCCTCGCAGACGGGACAGCGCGCCGCCTGGGCCTCGGCCAAGCTCTGGGCCTGCTTGGCCAGCCGCTCCAGCTCGGCCACGATGCGGGCGCGGCGTTCCAGCTCCGCCTGCTTTTCCTGGCGCAGGGCGTCCAGGCGGGCCTTGCCCTCTTGCGCCTTCTGTTCCAAGGCCGCAGCCTCCGCCAGGCCAAGGCGTTTGGCCTCCAGGTCTTGCTGGGCACGCTGCACCTCGGCGGCGGCCTGGGCCTCGGCGCGGCGCGCCAGATCCAAGCGCAGCGCTTCCTCCTCGGCCCGGCGCAGCGCCTCCTCCTGAGCCACCTGCTGCGCCACCGAGGGCCTCAAGGCCTCCAGGCGTTGGGCGGCGCGCGCAATCTCGGCCAAGGTCTGCTCCAAGCCCTGCAGCCGCTCGGCCAGCCGGGCCCGTTCCTGCTCCAGCTGCCCCCTCTTGGCCAAGAGGCCCTCCCGGGCCCGGCGCTGCTCCTCCAAATCCGCCAAGCGGGCCTCGGCCTGGATATAGGCCTCATGCCCCTCCCGCGTCGCGGCCACCTGAGCCTCGGCAGCCTCGGCGGCGGCCAAGTCCTCTTGAGCGCCGGCCAAAAGCTGGCGTTGCGCCGCCAAATCCCCTTGGGCCTTCTCCCAACGGGCCTCCCTCTCCCGCACCTGCCGCTCCGCCGCGTCCAGCGCCTCCACCTGGGCCATCACCTGGGCCAGATCCCGCTCCCGCTCCGCCAGTTCCTGGGCGTCGCCCTCCAGCTCTTGGGCCAAGACGGCCAGTTGCTCCTGGAGCTTGGGCAGGTTGGTCAATTGGCCGCGCAGCTCGGCGATCTCCTCCCCCAGCTGCACGGCCTGATCCTTCAAATAGTTGGCCGTCGCCAGCAATTTTTCCTTGGCCTTCTGGTACTCCTCCACCTGGAGCAGCGGGTCAAAGATCTTTTTGCGCATGCTGGCGTTCTCCAAAAAGGGCGCGGTGAAGGTGCCCTGGGGCACGCCGATGGTGTGGGAAAAGAGATCATCCAGGTTGGCCGTGGGCTCCACCTGCAGATGCTGGCGCAGCCAAGCCTTCACCGCCGCGTCCCCCTCGGCGAGGATGGTGCCGAGCTCGCAATCGTAGGCGCGATAGCGGGTCGTGGTCTTGCCAAAGCAACGCTCCACCTCGTAACGGCGCTCGTCGTAGGAGATGAACTGCACCACCACCCGCGCCGCCGCCGTGCCCTCGCTGAGGTACTGGCTAAAGCTGCCCTCCTTGTAATCGAACAACACCAGACCGATGGCCTCCAACAGGGAGCTCTTGCCCGCGCCGTTGGCGCCGGTGATGGCGTTGGTGCCCGGTTGAAAGTGGATCGTCTCCTGGCGATAGCTCTTGAAATTCTCCAGTTCAAGGGCCGTGAGCAACATCTCTGGCATCCTCCTGTGGGGCGTCGCGCACAAAGGCGCGCAACTCGGTCACGATCTCCTCCGGCGGCCTGCCCTCCAAGGCGAGGCGCTTCAGGCTCAGCACCATCTGCGCCCAGCGCTCCCCTTGGCCGAGCCGGCGGGCGTCCAGCTCCACCAGCTCACGCAAGACCCGGCGCTCGATCTCGGCGCGGCTGAGCAAGGCCTCGTCGGGCAGGGCGCCCAACTCCCGGGCCACGGTGCCATCTTTGATGCGGCAAAGGAGCGGATTCCAGATCTCTTGCACCAGCTCCTCCACCCGCTCCAAGTCCAGATCGGCCTGGTCAAAGAGCCAAGTGCCCACCAAGGTGAGCTCCACCACCGGCTTACAGCTCACCTTTGCGGGCGTGGCCTCGGCGCGCAGCCGGCGCTCCAGGGCAGCGTAGAGGCGCTGGGGCGTATCGTAGGGGCCCACATCGAACACCAACCGTTCAAAGGCGCGCCTGCGGCTGCGGATGTGGGTCACCCGGTGGGCGGGGCGGCGGGCGGGGTCCACCTCCACCACGAAATAGCCCCGCTCGTCCCACTGCACCTCGTCGGTGCCGTTGGTCTCCAGGGAGCCGGGGTTGTACAGCCAATCATCCTGCACAAAGGGCTTGTGGATGTGGCCCAGGGCCAAATAGTCCACATACGGGCGCAGGGCATCGAGCTGGTTGCGGGTGAGGTTGCAGGCATAGTGATCCAAGATGCCCTGCAGGCCGGCATGGAGCATCAAGATAGTGAAGGGCGGCCGCGGCCCGGAGAGGGCGCTCAGCCCCTTGACCACCTCCTCCACCATGCGGGGCGTGCTGGCGCCGTAATATTTCAGCCCCACCACCCGCGCGCCGCACGGTAGGTCTATATAGGTCCCCTGCCCTCCCTGCCAGGGTTCCAGAACCACCCGTCCCTCGCGCACGGTGGGAGCGAGCAGGATTAAAAGGTCCAAGGCGCTCAGGTAATCCAGCCAGGAGAAGGGTTCGCCGCCCAGGGGATTGCACGAGGGACGGTCGTGGTTCCCCTCCACGGCCAAGACGGGGATGCCCGCCTCGCGCAGCTGCCGCAACAAGTCGGTGGCCTGCAACAAGGTTCGGGGGTCGAGGGCCGATTTGTTAAAGAGATCACCGGCCAAGAGGAGAAAATCCACCTTGCGGGTGATGGCATCCTCCACAAGGTACTCAAAGGCGCGGGCGAAATCGTTGTAGCGCTCCTTATGATTGTACTGCTCGTAGCCGAGATGGATATCCGCCGCGTGGAGGAAGCGAAAGGCCATGTCACCTCCCTATTGCCTGGGCTGCGCTGTGATGAGCGGGGTCGCGGTCGGTGCCTCGCGCCCACGCGCTCTATTGTAACGGTGAAGGGGCCATTTGTCCAGAGGCAGCCATCCCCGGCGCCGGTTCCCTCAGCCCCCACAGGTCTCGGCCCTATGGGGCCTGGGTCGCGGTCAAGGTGGGGGTCCCTTGGGCGG
>DAOTZU010000274.1:0-16684 GCA_034433995.1 Anaerolineae bacterium | reverse complement strand
CCTTGGGGGAGAGGCTAGGTGAGGGGGGAACGCCGCGCAGAGCCACACCACCCCTCACCCTATCCCTCTCCCCTGCGGGGCGAGGGGGCGCAGCCCGTTCCTCTCCCCTTTGGGGGAGAGGCTAGGTGAGGGGGAACAGCGCAGAGCCACACCCCCCTCACCCCATCCCTCTCCCCTGCGGGGCGAGGGGGCAGATTAACTGGTCAGCGGCAGCTCCACCGGCCGCCCGCTCTCCCCGGAGCGGTAAGCGGCCACGACGATCTCCAGCGCCTTGCGCCCGTCCAGACCCGTGACCGGCGGCTCACCATCCTCCAAGATGGCCTGGGCGAAGCGGGCGATCATCTGCTCGCGGTCGCCTTTGGGCCCGGCGTAGCGCAGCTCCTGCCAGCTCTTGGGCGTGCCCCCCTCCAGCGGCTCCAAGAGGTACACCAGCGGTTTGGGGCCGACGATCAATTGCCCCTTGGTACCATAGATGCGGATGCCGGGCACATCCTCGTGGGCGCCGCCCCGCATGGCCGAGCCCGCCTGGATCACCCCCACGGCGCGGTTGTTGAAGCGCATCACCACCCCGATGACATCCTCCACCTCCACCGGCGTGGCCAAGGTGTCATACTCGGCATAGACCCGGGTCACCTCCAACCCCGTCACCCAGCGCATGGTGTTGAGGTCGTGAATGACGTTCATGATCAGGATGCCGCCGCCCGATTGTTCCTTGGAGGTGCGCCAATCGGTATGCACCCGACGGGTGTAGCCGCCATGCCAATAGTAATCCGGTTTATCGCCCAGGGCAGTGATGCGCACTGCGATGATCTCGCCCAAGACCCCGGCCCGCACCAGATCCCTCGCCGCCGCCGCGGCCCCATCCACCTGGGCCAGGAAGGCCACCCCCAGCTTGACGCCATGTTTGCGGCAGGCGGCGATGAGGGCATCGGCATCGGCCAGGTTGGTGGCGATGGGCTTTTCCACCAGCACATGTTTGCCCGCCTGGGCCGCCTCGATCCCCAAGGGCGCGTGGAGATAGTGGGGCGTGGCGATATAAACCGCGTCCACCTCCGGGTTGCGCAGGACGTCGTCCACCTCGGTGGTGGTGGGCACGCCATAGAACTCGCCCAGGTCTCGCAGCACCTCCGGGCGGGCATCCATGAGCATGGCGATACTGGCGTTGGGCGCAGCGGCGATCCCCTGGCAAGTTTGCACCGCGATCTCGCCGCAACCGATGATACCGAAGCGAATTTCTGCAGACATGCGCATCTCCCTCGAATCTAGTTTCAGCCATCGGCCATCAGCCGTCAGCTTGGGAACCTCTGGTCATCCGCTCAGCGAACGCCGGCCCCGCGGCCAGCGCGCCCCGTGGAGGCAAAGGGCGACACAGGGCCAACGTTAGGCAAAGAAGGGCGTCAGCCAGGCCTCGTCAATCTCCAGGCCAAAACCGGGGCCGCGGCCCAGGGCCACATAGCTCTCCTTGGGCAGTTGCGTGCCCGGTAGCCAGCCAAGCTCCTCCAAGGGCACCCCCGGCGCCGAGCCGATGAAAAACTCGCCCCAGGGCATGTTGGGCATGGCGCAGGTGAGATGCTGGCCAAAGGGGTTCATCGCCCCACCATGGAGGATCACCAGCAAGCCGGCATCGTTGGCCATCTGGGCGATGTGCCGGCACGGGGTCAGCCCGCCCACCCAAAAGATATCCGGCTGGAGGATATCCACCGCGCGATGCTCGATGAGATAGCGGAAGGGCCAAGGGGTGTACATATGTTCGCCGGTGGCCAAAGTCTGCCACGGGAGGCGTTGGCGCACGGCCACATGGCCTTCCAGATCCTCGGGGATGAGATACTCCTCGATCCATTTCAGCCGGTAGGGGCGCAGCCGTTCCGCCAGGCGCACGGTGTACTCCACATCAAAGGCCATGTAACAATCCAGCATGATCTCCACATCATCGCCCACGATCTCCCGGGCCCGGGCGACAAAACGCTCGTTCTCCTGCAGGCCCCACAACCCGTCGGCGGGGCCGTAAGGGCAGGCCAGCTTGACGGCCTTGAAGCCCAACTCCTTGTACCAATCCACATCGTTGCCGGTGGCGTAGGTAAAGATGCGCTCCCGGGCCGGCCCGCCCAAAAGCTCATAGACCGGGCGATTCAGGAGCTTGCCGGCCAGGTCCCACAGGGCCAGGTCCACTCCACTGATGGCCACCGAGGCCAGGCCCACCGTGCCGTAGGGCTTGGTGAGGCGGAACATCATATCCCAGAGGTGCTCGATGGCCAAGGCGTCCTTGCCCACCAGGTGCGGCCCCAGATGATCTTCGATGATGGCCGCCACCGGCCGGCCGAAGGAGCATTGCCCCAGGCCGAAGGTGCCGTCCTCCGCCGTCACTTTGACCCACACGCTCTCCCAGCGGGGCAGCCAGGAGCTGCGGTGGCGCTTGTACGCGGGGAACTTGCTCATGGGGTTAGCCACCTCGTCGGTTTGCACCCACGAGGGGCGGCGAGCCGGGCTGCGCGGCTCGCGCGGGGGAAGGTTCAAGCGCATGGTCTCCACGCGGGCGATCTTCATCGGGCTATCCCTCCTAAGCCGGTCATTGACCGCCATCCCCAAAGGCGGCGCCACACAGACTTGAAGCCAGCACAGGGGCATTATAGAGTGAGGGAAAGCGCTGTCAAGGGTTCAAAGGCAACGGGACAACTTTCCAGACCTGACAGGTCTTAAAAGACCTGTCAGGTCTAGCACCCAAGGCCCGATTTGCCCTCTGGTCCTTTCCGGTGTATCCTTTGTGCGAAAAGGAACGATTGCAACCCACCGAAGGAGGCGCTCTATGCAGCCCCACGAAGGCATTCCGTTACCGAGCCTGCGCCGCTTGCCCCTCTATTACCGCTATCTGGCCCAGGCCATCGAGGAGGGGCGCGCGTTCGTCTCCTCAGAGGAGCTGGGCCAACACGCCGGCGTGCCGGGCGCCCAGGTGCGCAAGGACCTCAATTATTTGGGTGAGACCGGCCGGCCGGGGGTGGGCTATGACACCAAGGCCTTGGCGGCGCTTCTGGAGGATTTCCTGGGCTTGGTGAACGACAAAGAGGCCGTGTTGGTGGGGGCGGGGAACCTGGGCCGCGCGCTGGCCTCCTATCCCGGTTTCGCCCGCTATGGCTTGCAGATCGTGGCCCTCTTTGATAACGACCCCGCCAAGATCGGGCAGACCATCGCCGGGCGCGAGGTGTTGCCCGTGGACAAGCTGACCAGCTTGATCCGCCGGCTGCACATTCAAATGGGCATCATCACCGTGCCGGCAGAGGCCGCCCAGTCCGTGGCCGACGCCCTGGTGGCCGGCGGGATCAAGGTCATCTGGAATTTCGCCCCTTGCCACCTGACGGTGCCGGCGGACGTGCTGGTGAAAAATGAGGACCTTGCCGCCGAGTTGGCCACCCTCTCCCATTTTATCGCCCGGCGGGGCGGCGAGGCGCGGGAACCATGACCCAAGGCGCGGCGCTGCAGGTGGTGATCTGTGTGGGCAGCTCCTGCCACGTCCACGGTGCCGACGAGGTAGCCGCCATCCTGGAACGGTTGCTCGCCCAAGAAGGGCTGGAGGCCCAGGTGGAGCTCATCGGCGCCTTTTGCATGGACCGCTGCTCCCCCGGCGTCTCGGTGCGGGTGGGCGAGGAGATCTTTCGGGTGCGCCCGGAGGACGCGGAAACCTTCTTCCGACGAGAGATCCTGCCACGCCTTCGTCCCGCCGAGCAAGGATAGGGCGAGCGCTTGCCTCGTGGGCCCTGCTTAATCGGTGTGGAACACCTCCTCCATCACCGCCCACCATTCATCGGGAGCGCAGGTCTCCAAGGGTGCCTGGCAGGGTTTGCACAGCTCCCACCATTTCTGGGTGACAGGATCGGCAGCCATCTTGGCCATGTCGGCCTCGTAATCGTCGCCGATATATTCGAAATAGCTAAAGAGGTAGCCATCCCGATAAAAGATGGAATAGTTGCGGATGTTGCACTCCCGGATCATCTTGAGCACATCCGGCCAGACGGCGGCATGCAGCCGTTTGTACTCTTCCAGCTTCTCCGGTTTGACCTTGATCACATGCCCATACCGACGCATAGATCCCTCCCTCATGCTCAGATATCGGCCACGCCGCCATCGGGCCAGAAGGCCCCGTGATAATCCTGGGGCCGATAGGGCAACTTGGCGATGGCCGCGAAATCCAGCTCCACCCCCAAGCCCGGCGCGGTGGGCAGGGCCACATAGCCTTCCACGATCTCCAGCGGTTGCTTGATCACCTGGTCGCGCCAGGGTTGGTTGAGGGCATATTCCAGGATGCAGAAATTGGGCAACGCAAAGGCCAGTTGCAGCGAGGCGGCGGTGGCCACCGGACCGTTGGGGTTGTGGGGCGCCACCTTCACATAGTAGGTCTCGGCCATGGCCGCGATCTTGCGCGTCTCCAGGATGCCACCATCGTGACAAACATCCGGCTGGATGATATCCACATATTGCCGCTCCAAGAGCTCACGGTAGCCCCACTTGGTGAATAGCCGCTCGCCGGTGGCCAGGGTAACGTTGGTCTCGGCGCGGCGCACCCGGGCCAAAGCGTCCACATTATCCGGCGGGACGGGCTCCTCGAAAAAGTAAATATCATAGGGTTCCACGGCCCGCAGCAGTTGAATGGCCTGACCTGGCGTGGGCCGGCCGTGGGCGTCGATCATCAGGAGGACATCGGGCCCCACCGCCTCGCGCAACACCCGCATGCGCTCGGCGTTGGCCCGCACGCACTGTTGCTCCGTGGCGAACCCCTCGAACCCCAGCGGCCCCGTCTTCAGGGCGCGCCAACCCTTTTCGACGAGGGTCAAGGCATTGCGGGCCAGGTCGTCGGGGGTGCGGCCGCCCACGTGGGTGTAGAGCTGCGCCTTATCCCGGGCCGCGCCGCCCAACAGGCGGTAAACGGGCACCCCCAGCTCCTTGCCGGCGATATCCCATAGGGCCTGCTCGATGCCACTGAGGGCGCTATTCAGCACCACGCCGCCGCGCCAAAAGCCGTGGCGATAGAGAATCTGCCAGTTCTGCTCGATGCGCGTGGGATCCCGCCCGATGAGAAAACGGGCCAGCTCCTCCACGGCGGCGGCCACCGCCTGCTCCTTCCCCTCCAAGCTGGCCTCGCCCACGCCGGTGAGGCCGGCGTCCGTCTCCACCAGGACAAAGACCCAGGTCTGGCGGCCACCGAAGGCCATGACGGTCTTGATCGCGCTGATCTTCATCTCACCCCTCCAAAGGCTGACATTGCGGACAGATGAACGAGCTGGTGCTGCCGGTCTTGATCTTGGCGATGGCGGTGCCGCAGACCGGGCAAGGCTTGCCTTCCTTGTAGCCGATGAGGATATCGTCGAAGGTAAAGCCGCCTTTGCGCCCGTAAAGGTCCGTCTCGTAAAAGGCCCCGCCTTTATCCATGCTGGGTTGCAGCCCCTCACGGATGGCCCGCGCCAGCGCCTCCACCTCGGCGGCGCTGAGGGTATTGATGGCCCGCAACGGGTGCAGCCGCGCCAGAAACAGGATATCGTGGATGTATGCGTTGCCGATACCGGCGATGCGCGTCTGGTCCAGCAGGAAGGATTTGATCCGCCCGCGCTGGCCGTTCAGCAGGTTCTTCAAATCCTCCGCCGAGAGATCCAGGGCGTTGGGGCCGAGTTTGGCACTCATGGCGTGCTGTTCCGGCGTGGCCGCATAATGGGCATAGCCGAACCACCAGAAGTTGATCGCCAGGCACGCGCCATCGGTGAAATCCAAGATCAGGCGGCGTTTTTCGGGAAGAGTCTCACGGGTGACCAAGAGGATCTCGCCGCCCATCCCCAGGTTGAGGAGCAGCCAACCTTGGCTGGTCTCCACCTGAAGCCATTTGCCGCGCCCACGCACGGCGCGCAAGGTGGCGCCGGTGAGCGCCTGGGCAAAATCCTGCGGCGAAAGGTTGAGGCAGGCCGGCTGCAAGACCTCGATGCCGGCGATGGTTTTGCCCACCAGCTCAGCTTGCATCTGGCGGGCCAGGACGGTGATCTCCGGAAGTTCCGGCATGGCCGCTCCTTCGAGAACGCACATCGGGCAAAAGGACCCAGATGCCCACAGATCGGGCAGACGCACGCAGTTCAGACCCCCACAAGGATGATCCGTGGCGATCCGCCGCATCCGTGTCCATCCGCGGCCCCTCCTTCGAGCCAAGCGAGCCGTCGTTCTGTTGAACCACGGGGGGCGGAGAACACCGGGAGCATCTTACTGCAAGATCGCCGGATTTTCCAGCGCAAAGATATCGGGCAGGGTGGGCCTGGGGCCGGGCAGCCAGAGGGCCTCGTGGTTCAAGAGGATCAACTCGTGGCGGATGTGCCCATAGACCAAGGCGCCGATGGAGCCGTTGCCGCTGGGCAGAGCATCTTGCCAGCGGATGGCGGGCTGGCGAGAGGTCATGGTGTGGGGTCGAGACATCATTTTTCCTCCAGTGTTAGCGATAGGCACAACGTCTGAGGTCGAGGTTTTGTGTTCTACACCTGGCGCTCAATCTTTTCAATCGCTTGCAACATGTCCTCGATGCGGGTTTTGACAGATCTCATGCCACCTTCTCCAGATCAATGGCCTCCCTCAGCACGTGCCGCCGCATACGTTCATGGATACTCTCTTCCGTGACGAGATCCACCCGGCAGCCCAAAAGTTCTTCCAAGGCCACCAGCAGCGCGCTCATGTCGAACAGGCTGCGGCCCGGCTCCATCTCCACCGGGAAATCCACGTCGCTCTCGGCATCCGCCTCGCGCCGGGCCACAGAGCCGAACACCCGCACACGGCGCGTGCCGTGTTGGGCGGCCAGGCGGAGGATCTCTTGGCGGTGGGCGACAAGTTTCTCATAGATGGTCATAGGCTTTATCCTACCGGATCGGTCATGCTGCATATGCTGTGCTAAAACTACACTTTCAGCGGCTTTAACCCTCATCTCGTGCCGCGGCCCCACCGGACGGGCACAAGGCCCTAAGCTACAGCGGGCGTGAGCCGCCGCCCCCACGGACACACGCCGTAGCCTAGCCCCTTGTGGGCGTGGGCCACGCCTGTTCCCCCTGGCCGGGCGGCGGGGCATGCTGGAGCAGAACGTATCCCAGGCCATCCCCCAGCCACAGCAAAACCCAACCCACCAAGGCCAGATAAACGCTTTCTCGGCTGGCGGTGAGCAGGAGCAGCACCGCCGGCAGGAGACGGCCGCCCCAAACCAGCCCACCCGTCAGAGAGGCCCAGGCCGGCCCCCGGCCGAGCCAACGCAGACCGCCGGGCATCGCGCCCCGCTCCCAGGCGGCCCAGAGCAGCGTCTCGGCCCCGACCAAAAGGGTCGCCGCGCTCAGCAGGCGCTGTTGGGCGGGGGTCAACCTGCTCTCCGCGCTGAAGAGGAGCAGCCAGGAGCCCAAGAGCCCCCAACGCGCTGCCGCCAACCAAGGGATGCCCGTGGCGCTCCACCGCTGGCGCAGAGGATCCCCCTTGCGTCCACCCGCAAGGCTTTGGAGGAGAAGCATCGCCACGGCGCACGCCCAGCCCAGCCAATTCAGCCCCGCTTGGGCCCAATCCACAAGGCCCAGGCCAGGGGCCAAGAAACGGCCCAGCCCCGCCAAGCCCGCCACCGCCAGGCCCGCCCGGAGGAACCGCCAGGCCTCAACCCCCTCCTCGCCGGGCAACCAGGCCAGGCCCCAGCTCATCCACAAGCAAGCCAGAGGCAGGAGGAACCAAGGGCTTGGCCAGAGGAGCAGGCCGCTCCACAGCCCCACGGCGCAGGATAACAGGGCGCGCTGGGCGGCCCAGAGCGGCAGCCGGCGCGCCCGCTCACCAAGGCGAGCACGGGTCTGTTGTCCGGTCATGTTCCCTGCTTGCATGGCTACCGGCGGCGCGCCTTCAGCCCCGCCGCCAACGCAGCCAATCCCGCGCCCAAAAGCACGAGCGAGGCCGGCTCGGGCACCTCCGGCGCCGGCGTGGGAGTGGGTTGGGGCGCCGGAGTAGCGGTGGGCGCGGGCGGCGGCATCTGGGTGGGCGTTGGCGTGGGCGGCTCCGGCGTGGCGCAATGGGGCACCAGGACGGTGGCCCGGGCCACGAAAGGCTCGCTCAGGTTGGTGAAGGTCACCATCACCTGAAAGGTGAGCTCCTCTTCACGCTGGGTTATGGCGTCAATCAACCAGCTCGCCGAACGCACCTCTTGCGGCACCACGTTGCCCAAAGGAAGGGTGGCGTTCTGGCCGGGGGCCAAGGCCAGCCCTTGGGGCAAGGCGATGGTCGCCTGGCCGTTCATCAAGGTCTCGGTGGAGGTGTTGGAGACCCACAAGTTGGCGTTGAAGCGCATCTGGGAGCACTCCAGGCGGGCGGGCGCATCCAGCCAGGCGGAGCCGCCGCCGGCGCCGCCCAGGCCGTAGCCTGTGCGCACGGTGACGCTCTGCCCCGGCGCCAAAGGATAAGGCCCCCACCAATACACCGCCGTGCTATCGCCGATGGTGGCGCCGGGATTCACCACGTAATTCCACGCCGTGAGATACACCCCGCTGCCGCCCCCACGGGAGGAATCCCACGTGGCCAGGGCGAAACGATCCGGCGTGGTCATGCCGAACCCCTTCAGCAGCCCCTGAGCGCGCAAGCTATCCACCGCGTACGCGGGCGATTCAAAGGCCTTATAGTAATCGGGCATGTTGCCCGCGCCGAACTCTCGCTCCTGGGTGACATTGCCCACGCCGGGCAGGAAAAAGGGCGCCGAGTCGTTCAGGCCCACCTGAATATCCAACATGCAGCGCACCCCCGCCTGCAGATCGGCGCTGCCCGTGTTGCGCAACGTATAGGCGATGACGGCCATATCCTGGCGATTGGTGTAGGGGTTCAGTTCCAGGGTCACCCGTTGGGTCACCTCCACGTCGTTCACCTGCCAACGGGTGACGATGGCGCCATCCTGCACCGTGGGCGGCAGGGAGCGCGGCTGCTCCACCAGGATGTAATCGGCGGTCTTGCCCTCCTTGACCAAGCGCAGGGAAGGGTAGCCTGTGCGGGCGCCCTCAGGATAGCCAAAGAGGAGCCGCTTGTTCTCGTCGCCGGCAATGCCGGGATCGCCGCCCGTGGTGCCCAGGACCAGGGAGCCCTCTTCCACCATCACCGCCTTGATAAAGGCGTTCTCCAAGATCACCGGCGGCGCGCCGGATGCCCCCGTGGGCTTGGCGCCCTGCGCAAAAGAGCCCGCAGCGAGCACGAGCAAAGCCACCAGGAGCACGCCCACCATGTGCCACGTTTTCATCTCATCCCCTCCCAAGAGTTGCAGCGGTCGGGGGACAGGGCATCTCCTGATCTCACCACGCCGCCGCTGTTCAAACGTGTCACCGCCCATCTTAGCGCATCCGCAACACCCAACGGGCCCGGCGCCAGGTGCGCCAGAGCAGCCAGCCCGTCAACCCTAGAGCGAGGAGCAAAAGGCCCACCCGAAGGGCAGGGAATTGCCCCCTCTCGGCCAAAACCTCCACCGCATCCACCACACAGATCGTTCCCGTGGCGGCGGGATGGTGCTCCGCGGCCACCGTCAACCGCAGGATATGCTCCCCCGATGTGGTATGGCGCACCAGGGGCACCCGCGCCTGGGATTGCCAATTGGGGCTGTACAGCTCCAGGTAACTCAACCCTTCCTCGGTGGTGGGCAGGCCGGGCACCGGCCGGCCATCCAAGAGCACCACGAGCCGCCCCGCCGACGGCCCCCGCTGGGTGATGAGGTCGCAGCCCGACCCCCGATAGGCGATGGTAAAGCTATCCCCCTCCTGGGTGGAGCGCAGCCAGGCCCCCCCGGAGGCCTCGCGCTCGATGACCCTCTCCCAGCGGCCGTAAGTCTTGATGGCGGGGTTCGTCTCCTGATGCAAGCCCGGCCCGGCCACCCCGGCCTTGCGGGCCACATCCTGGATGGCCAGATAGACCAAGCGCGGGGTGAAATCCACATCCACCATCCGGAAATAGTAATCGGCCCGGTCCACAGGAATATTGCCCACCTGGCGGAAATACCACACCATGAAAACCCCCGCCCAGGGCCACTCCCGCCGCGCCAGCTCGATGCCGCGCACGGTGTACTCGGCCTGCTGTTGCTCGCTCACCCGCTTCCAGATCAGTTTCTCTTCGGGGAAGGAGGCCGGGGCCGCGTTCCAGCCGTACTCGTCGAACCAGATGGGCTTGTCCTTATCGCCGTAGCGCTCCATGATCTTGCGCTGCAAAAGCACGCGCTGGAAATTGAGCACGTTGGGGTCCGGAGGATCCTCCGGCGGGCGATCCAGGCCAAAGGCGTTGGCCGAAAGGATATCGAAATACTCCCGGGCGCCGGCCTTGTACATCTCTTCCAGGAAGAGGAGATCGCTCATGGCGATCCATTTGCCCGGCTCGGGATGGGGCTGACCCAGGGTGATGGCCAAAGGCGCCGAAAGGACGTACACGTTGGGGTTGGCCTCCTTGGCCCGGCGATAGGCGATCTTTAACAGCTCCACATACTCGGCCGGGTTCACGGCCCGGTTGCCCCATTCGGGAAAGATATTGGGCTCGTTCCAGATCTGGATATAGTTGATCCGCCCTCGATAGCGCTTGACGAACTCGTAGACGAAATCGCCATAATCCGCGAAATTATCCGGCGGACGCTCTTTGTAGGTGTTGTCCTGGCGGGTCCAATCGGGGGGGCGATCCAGCCGGGCGACGATCTCCAGGCCGTACTTTTCGCAGGCGGCCACGATCTGGTCGTATTTGGTCCAACTGCTGCCTTTGGTGGTAGGCTCCAGGAACTCGCCCTTGCGCTGGGGCTCGATCTCCTCCCAGGGGAACTGTTGCTTCACCCAGTGGATGCCCGCCTCGGCGGCCATTTGCAAGGTCTTGTCCAGCTTCCAGGGCTCCACCTCGCGGTGGAGAAAAAAGTTGGCCCCGTAGGGATTCACGTCGGTGTTGGGGATGGTGCGCGCGGGCTCTGTCACCGGGGAGGAGAGGACCCCCGCCAGGCCCTCGTAGACAGTCTTGCCCAGCAGGCCCAAGAGGACCAAGAGCAGCAAGAGCAAGCTCAACAGGCGCAATTGCCAGGCGCTGCGACTGGAGCGCCGGAAAAGGGCCATGCGGTTCTCCCCCCATCATGGGTCTATGGCGGGATTATAGAGGGGGGATAGGGGCTTGTCAATCGCCCCACAGGGCGCTATAATGGGCCCAGCACCTACCGCGAGAGGGAAGCGATGAAGATCATCACCAGCCACGAACGCGCCGATATGGACGCCCTTGCTGCCCTCTATGCGGCTGCCCTCCTCTATCCCGATTATCAAGCCGTCTTGCCCGGCAAGCTGAACCGCAACCTGCGCGATTTTTTGGCCCTCTACAAAGAGGAGCTGCCCTTTATCGAACGCCGCGAGCTGCCGCGCCGGCGGATCACCCATATCCTGCTGGTGGATACCCAGGCCATCGCCCCTTTGCGGGGCATGGATGCCCACACCCAGGTCCAGATCATTGACCACCATCAGCCCGCCGAGCCTTTGCCCCAGGGGGCCACCTTTGAGGGGGCCACCGTGGGGGCCACCACGACGCTTTTGGTGGAAAAACTCCGAGAGCGCGCCCTCTCCCTGACTCGGGTGGGCGCCAGCCTGCTCCTGATGGGAATCTATGAGGACACCGGCTCCCTCTCGTACCTCACCACCACCCCCAGGGATGCTCAGGCCGCCGCCTGGCTCCTGCAGCAAGGGGCCGACCTGAACATCCTCAACGCCTTCCTCAACCGCCCGCTGGCCAACGGCCAACGGGAGGCCCTGGCCCAGCTGATGAGCGCCAGCAAGATCTATACCATCCAGGGGCGCAGCATCTGCGTCGCCGCGGTGGTGCTGGAGCGCTATGTGGACGAGCTTTCAACCTTGATCCATCAACTGATGGATATCTATGAGCCCGACGCTTGTCTGCTCCTGGCCCAGTTTGAGGGCTCGATCCAGATCATCGCCCGCAGCACCACCGATGCCATTGACGTGGCCACCCTTTTGCGCGATTTCGGGGGCGGCGGGCACAGCAAGGCCGCCGCGGCCCTGGTGGAAGGGATCTCGCTGGATGAGGCCGTCAACCGCCTGCTTCAGGGGCTGGAACAACTGACCAAGCCACCGGTGCTGGTGCGCGAGATCATGTCGGTGAACGTGCACACCTTGGATATCAATATGTCCGTCCGCGAGGCGGCGCAACTGATGCAGCGTTACGGCCATGAGGGGTTCCCCGTGGTGGATGGCGAGCGCCTGGTGGGCATCCTCACCCGGCGCGATATTGACCGCGCCCTGCATCACCGCCTGGGCGATATGCCGGTGCGCAGTTTCCTGCACACAGGCCCCGTCTCTGTGCGGCCGGAGGACACCGTGGCCGAAGTGCAACGGGTGATGATCGAGCAGGACTTGGGGCAGGTGCCGGTGGTGGATGGAGGGCGGTTCGTGGGCATCGTCACCCGTACCGATCTGATCAAACTGTGGACGCCCCCCCGCTACCCTTCGCGGGCGCAAGAGATCGGCCGCTTGATGCACCACGCCCTGCCACAACCCTTGCAGGCCTTGCTCCTGCGGGCCCGGGATGTGGCCAACGACCTAGGCTATTCCCTCTATATCGTGGGCGGGTTCGTGCGCGACCTGCTCTTGGGCGCGCCCACCCTCGATCTCGACCTCGTGGTAGAGGGCGACGCCATCGCCCTGGCCCACAAGCTGGCCGAACAGATCGGCGGGCGCGTGCGCAGCCACGCCCGCTTTGGCACCGCCAAGCTCATCCTGGAGGGCCCCCGTGAGGAGGGCACCCCGCCCTCGCTGGATTTCGTCACCGCGCGCACCGAATTCTACGAGCGCCCCACGGTCTTGCCCCAGGTGGAGCGCAGCTCCATCAAGCAGGACCTGTACCGGCGAGATTTCACCATCAACACCATGGCCATCTGCCTGGATCGCCAGCGCTACGGCGAGCTGCTGGACTATTACGGCGGCGAGCGCGACCTCAACGAGAAGCGCATCCGCGTGTTGCACAACCTCAGCTTTGTCGAAGACCCCACCCGCATCCTGCGCGCTGTGCGCTTTGAGCAGCGCCTGGGGTTCACCATCGAGGAGCGCACCGCCGAGCTGATCGATGACGCCCTGGACCTCCTCGACCACGTTACCGGCGAAAGGTTGCGCCACGAGCTCTACCTTCTTCTGGCCGAGGCCGAGCCGGAGAAGGGGCTGGACCGCCTGGCCCGCATGGGGGTGCTGGCCCGCATTGACCCGCACCTGCACTTTGGGCGCGACACGGCGCAACTCTTTGCCCGGCTGCGGGAGCGGTTCGGCGCCTGGCCGGCGGCCAAACGGGCCGAGCGACGCCCCTCGGTCACCGATGTGGAGGAGGAAGAATCGCCCGACGCGCCCACCCTGTGCCTGTGCTACCTGGCCATCCTCACCAGCCCCATGACCCCTGCCGAGCTGAACGCCTTTGCCACGCGGCTGCGCATCTCCAAGCACGACACCCATTTCTTGCACGAGGTGGTGCGGCTGCGGGAATCGTTGAACGAACTCAAGGCCAAAGCCATGCTGCCCAGCACCATTTACCGCTTACTCAGCCCCTTCTCTCGCGAGGCCCGTTTCGTCCTTTCGGTGCTGACGGACCTAGAGATCGTGCGCCAACGCCTGGACCTTTACGAGGAGCGCCTGGCCGCCGTGGCCCCTCGCATCGACGGCCACTACTTGAAAGAGTTGGGCCTGCCGCCGGGGGCGGTGTACGGGGCAATCTTGGAGCGGGTGCGCGACGCCCTGCTGGATGGGCAGATCAGCACCCTGGAGGAAGAGCAGGCCTTGGCGCGGCATCTGGCCAAGATCGCCCAAGGCGCCTAAAAGATGCGCGAGATCTCGTCGGTATCATAGCGCGGCAAGGGAGCCGTGCGCCCTTGGCGCTCCAGCCAGATCCCCGCGCCGGGCGGAAGCAACTCGCCGATGATGCTGCAGGGGATGCCCGCCCGGGCATAGGCCTGCACCAATCCCTCAGCCTGCTGGGGGGCCACGGCCACGATGAGGGCGCCGGAGGCGATGGCGCCCAGCGGATCCAACCCATACTCCGCGCAGAGGCGCTCCGCCTCGGGCCAGACCATCACCCGGTCGGCGTCCAGGCGCAGCCCCGTCCCGGCGGCAAAGGCCAGCTCGTGCAGCCCGGTGGCCAGGCCGCCCTCGGTGGGGTCGTGCATGGCGTGCACGCCGGGATGTCTCGCGGCCAGCCGTGCCGCCGCCACCACGCTGATCCCCGGATCGTACAGATACCCCTGAGCCTTGGCGATGAAAGCCTCGTCGTAGCCGCGTTGACGCAGGTCTGCCGCGCGCTCGCGGGCGATGAGGGCCGTGGCCTCGATGGGAATCCCCTTGACGAGCACGATCTTGTCGCCCACCTGGGCACCGGAGGTGGTGAGCAAGCCCTCGCAAGAGACCTCGCCGATCATCACCCCCACCACGATGGGCCGCTCCAAGCCCCAGGTCACCTCGGTGTGGCCGCCCACCAGCTTGATCTGCAACTGGGCGCAAGCCTCGTGGAGTTGGGCAAAGATGGCCCGCACCAAATCGGGCGTGGTGCTGTGTTCGGGCAAAAGGAGGGTGGCCAGCATCCACAAGGGTTGTGCCCCGCTGGTGGCAATGTCGTTGGCGTTGACGTGGACGGCGTACCAGCCGATCTGGTCGGTGGCGAAGGTGATGGGATCCGTCTTGACCACCATGTAGCGATCGCCCATGTCGATCACGGCCACATCTTCGCCCACCCGGGGGCCGGCGATCAAGCGCGGGTCCGTTTGGGTGTAGGCGGCCAGGAGCTGGGCCAGGAAATCCAGAGGTAATTTGCCGGTGGGAAACACGCCCTTTTGGGTCATGGAGCGAACAGCCTCCTAAACGCGGGCGCGCCGCAGACCTTGCCTGCGGCGCTGCCCGTAGGTTAGCACATCCGGAAGACGCTGTCAAGAAGCTCGGATTGCTTTTTCTCTTTGACGGGGAAAAGGATAAAGATAATGTTCAGCAAGATGCCCGCCACGGCCGAGGAGGCGATGGCCGGCAATCCCTTGGGAAACACGGCCTTGAGGAACGGCAGGATAATGGGCAAGCCATCGGGGAAGACCGAGCCGCCGATACCGATCACCAAGATGACGGCGCCGATGGCCAGTTGGCGCGGATCGAACAGGTCCACCTTCTCCGATTGGATCAGCGCCACGCCCTGCAGGCCGATGACGCCAAAGAGAAAGATCGCCAACCCTCCTGTGACGGCCGTGGGCAGGGTCTCCACCACCGCGGCCAGCTTGCCAATAAAGCCCAGGAGCATGGCGATGACGCCGGCGGCGATCAAAGAGGGGCAGGAATAGTTGCGGGTGATGGCCATGAGAGAGTTGTTCTCGCCATAGTTCGTGCCCGCGCAGCCACCCAAGAAGCCGTTGATCGCGTCACCGATGCCGTCGAGGATCAAGTTCAAACCGATGAGGTTCTTGATCTGCAGCGGCTTGCGCCCCAGCTCCTCGGCCAGCCGATCCACGTAGAGGCTGATCTGATAAAGATGGGCGGTGGATTCGGGGATGGTGGCGATGGCGATGGGGGCGATGGCCAGCACCGCCGACCATTTAAAGATCGGCGTGGAAAAGGCCGGCACCCGCACCCAGCGGGCATCGCGCACGGCGGTGAACAAGTTGCTGAACACCACCGAGAGTTGATCGCCGAAGGAGAGGCCAGACCACGCGGGGCCCATGGTGGCGACCAACTGCCCCGCCTCGATGATCTTGGCCAGCACATAGCCACAGAGGGCGCCCAAAAGCACGGGGATCATGGAGACGATCCCCTTCCCGCGCAGATAGACTGAGAAGAGCACCGTCATGAGCAGGGTGAACAGGGCGACGCCCCAATGGGCCGAGGCCATATCCAGGGCGGCCTTGGCCAGGGAGATGCCGATGACGATGGCCACCGAGCCGGTGACGATGGGGGGCAGGATCTTGTCCAAGGTATTCTTGCCCACCCATTTGATCAGTAATCCGGCCAGGATAGAGACCGCAGCGGTGGCCACGATGCCCCCTTGGGCCACCCGCACGCCGCCGCCTTCGGCGCCCACGATGGCCGCCACGGCGGCGATGTAGCTAAAGCTAGAGCCGTAATACAGGGGAATGCGCATCCCCGAGCCCAGGAGGGCGACGATGGTGGCCAGGCCGCTGGCAAAGAGGGTCACGCCCACGTCAAAGCCGGTCAGGATGGCCACCAGCACCGTGGCCGGAAACATGGTGAGCACGTGCTGCAAACCCAAGGTAACCAGCGCCGGGAAGGGGGGCCAATCTTGAGGCAAGTAGCCCAACGGGGCAGCGGTGCGAGACGAGGTGCTAGACACGGCGATTCTCCTTTCAAAAAAGAATAAGAGCAGACCTGTTGATCATTGCGCTACGTCTCGTCCTGGCCCAGGGGAAGGGCCGGGACGGCGTAGCCGGAACATAAAAAAGGGACTCGGCACGAGTCCCAAAGGAAAAGCACATCGGGCCCAGGACGGACCGGTCGCTGGGCGGGGTCTGTTCTCAACGCCGACAAGGACGGTTCTGCGACGCTGCCCCATAGCTTGCCCCCGATGATCGGCGCGATTATAGCACAAGCCCCATCAACGCGCAACCGCTAGCGTGTGGGAGGGTGTCAAGCCCGCGACGCGGGCTTACCATCCCCAGACGTCGGTTTCTAACCGACGGGGC
>DAOTZU010000273.1:0-3809 GCA_034433995.1 Anaerolineae bacterium | reverse complement strand
GAGCCACCGAAGGCGCGGATGCGCCCCGCCCGCCAGTGTTCGTTGAGGCAATCGACGAACTCGCCCACCGGCACCTCGGGGTTATCCCGATGCATGAAATAGATGTCGAGATAATCCGTCTGCAGGCGATCCAGCGTCTCGTACAGTTGCCGGGTAAGGGCCTCCGGGTAACATTCGGGCGTGTGGGCGCCCTTGCCGATGAGCACCAGCTCCTCGCGGTTGCCCCGCAGTTTGAGCCAGCGCCCCACGGTAGCCTCGGTGCGATAGACATAGGCCGTATCCAGACAGTTGCCGCCGAGCTCCACGAAATGATCCAGCAGCGCACAGGTCAAGGGCAGGGCATTTTCGTGAAAAATCATCGTGCCCATGACGATGCGCGAGATGGGCTTATCCACCCCATCCACCCGGCCATAACGCATGGGATGATCCGGCCGGCGCCGCAGGGGGCGCCCGGAGAAGGGCATGGCGAGGGCCTCCGGTTTCTCGTTATCAAAGACCAGGCCAATCTCGGCGCGCCAGCGATCTAGGGTCTGCATATTGCCCAAAGAATCGGCCCAGGTCATGCAGGGGGGCGGCGCCTGGCGCCGGGCCAGGTTGCGCGCCACGGTATCGGCCTCCACGGCGTAGAGGGGCGCGTCGGCATCCACCAATACCTCTTCCGTGTCGGGTTTGCCATCGTGATAGACGAGGATCTTGTTGCCCTTTTCGCCGGGGAACCAGGGGTTGGGGACGATGATATGCCCCTCAGAGCCCCAAATGCGCAGGGCCGAATCCACCGCCACTTGGATGCCGGTGGTGAGGTTGGCCACGATCTCGCCGGGGAATTTGAGCACGGCGGTGGCCCATTCATCCACCCGGCTGCCCGCGCCGATGTGTCCGCAGCCTTTGACCACCAAAGGATCGGCAAAATCTTGCCCCGTGGCCGCCCCGGCGATGAGGCGGGCCATGGAGGCGCAGTAGCACCCCACGTCCATGATGCCGCCGCCGGCGGCCGCGTTCTGCTGGCGGATGTTCTCGTAACGCGGACCACGCATGTTAAAAGCAAAGTGGGCCTGGATCACCCGCACCTCGCCGATGATTCCCTGGCGGATCAGCTCCACCAGTTTGGCCGTCTGCGGATGGCAACGGTACATGAACGCCTCCATCAAAAAGACGTCATGGTAGCGCGCCGCCTCCACCACCGTCATGGCCTCGGCAAAATTGGTGGCCAGGGGCTTTTCGCAGAGGATGTGCTTGCCCGCCTCGGCGCAGCGGATGGTCCACAGAGCATGAAGATGGTTGGGCAAAGAGATGTACACGGCGTCCACGTCCGGATCAGCCAGGAGCGCCTCGTAGCTTCCATAGCGGCGGGGCACGGCAAACTGGTCGCCGAAGGCGTGGGCCGTGGCCTCGCTGCGGCTGCCCACCGCCAAAAGTTGGCCCGTGGTGGAGGCGGCCAAGTTCTTGGCAAAGGTTCGGGCGATGCCCCCTGTGCCGAGGATGCCCCAGCGTAACTTGACGGATTCTTGGGTACCCATGCTGCACTCCCTTTCGTTCCAAAGGATTATTTTCAGATGATAGCACACCTGCGGCGCGCCTGCCAAGCCCGCGCACAGGCCGACCGATCTTCTGGGAGATGGATGGATGGCACCTCAGACCTGACAGGTCTCGCGAGACCTGTCAGGTCTTGGCTTGGCCCGCTTGCCAAGGATTTGTGGGCCGGCTACAATCAGAGATGAGAGAAATCTTGCACCCTAGGAGGTACCATGGCCAAGCTGACGATCCCTGAGCTGCATGCCCGCGCCACCGAGGGCACGCCCCTCACCATGATCACCTGCTACGACTATCCCACCGCTTGCATCATCGACCGCGCCGGCGTGGACATTGTGTTGGTGGGCGATTCGGTGGCCATGACCGTCCTGGGCTATCCCAACACCTTGCCCGCGACCATGGACATGATGATCCTCTTTGCCCGGGCCGTGGCCAAAGGGTGCCAGCGGGCCTTTGTCATCGGCGATATGCCCTACATGTCCTACCAGGTCTCGGTGAGCGAGGCCATCCGCAACGCCGGACGCTTTATGGCCGAGGCGGGGGTGGATGGCATCAAACTGGAGGGCGGTCGCAACATGATCGAGGCCGTGCGCGGCATCGTGAACGCCGGCATCCCCGTGATGGGCCACCTGGGTCTCACGCCGCAGAGCGCCTCCCTCATCGGCGGCTACAAGGTGCAGGGACGCACCGGAGAGGCGGCCATCGCCCTCTTGGAGGACGCCCTGGCCCTGCAAGAGGCCGGCGTCTTTGCCATCCTCTTGGAGCTGGTGCCGGCCGCTGTGGCCACGGCCATCACCGCCAAGCTGCGGGTGCCCACCATCGGCATCGGCTCCGGGCCGGGCTGCAAGGGGCAATGCCAGATCCTGCACGATGCCATCGGCATGTTCGAGGCCTTTACCCCGCGCCACGCCAAACGCTACGCCGAGGTGGGCGCTGTCCTCAAGGCCGCCATGGAGAGTTTCGTCCGGGAGATCCGCGAACGCGCCTACCCTGGCCCGGAGCATAGCTTCAAGATCGAGCATGAAGCGCTCCAACAGTTTCTCGATTACGCCCGACAGCGCCAGGTGTGAGGCGCTCCACAGGAGGTGAGAGATCCGTAGCGAATGACAACGGCGATCGAGCAGCGTCCGCACCCGCCGTCGGATCCAGTCCGACGGTGCTGACGGCTAACAGCTGGCAGCCAATAGCTCCTCCCACAGGAGGCAGGAGATGACCCCCGAACGTGTGAAACCTTTACGCATCATCAACAGCGTGGCCCCCATCCGCGTCTGCGATAATGGCGGCTGGACGGACACCTGGTTCGCCAAGCACGGCAAGATCTTTAATATCGGCGTCTATCCTTATGTTGAGGTGCAGATCGAGGTCTATCCGCGCCAGGCGTTGGAGGCGCGGGTCATCCTCCACGCCGAGAATTTCGGCGACCGTTACGCCGTCTTTCCCCGGCATGAGCGCCACGAGTGGATCCATCATCCCCTTTTGGAGGCAGCCATCGACTATATGGACGTGCCCGAGGATCTCTCGGTGCAGATCTCCATCTACTCCGAGGCGCCGGCCGGCTGCTCCACGGGCACCTCGGCGGCGGTGACGGTGGCGCTCTTGGGGGCGTTGGATCAGCTCACCCCCACCCGCATGGCCCCCCTGCAGATCGCCTACACCGCCCACCGTATCGAGACCGAGATCCTGCACCAACAGAGCGGCATCCAAGATCAGCTCTGCGCGGCCTTTGGCGGCATCAACTATATCGAGATGTTCGACTATCCCTACGCCGCCGTCTCGCCCATCTCGGTGCCCAACCCCATCTGGTGGGAGTTGGAACGGCGGCTATGTTTGATCTTTTTGGGGCGCTCCCACAGCTCCTCCAAGGTACACGAGATGGTCATCCGCGACCTAGAGAACGCCGGCCCCGATTGCCCTCAATTGGAGGCGCTGCGCCGCGAGGCAGAGGCCGCCCGGAACGCCATCTATGACGGTGATTTCGCGGCCCTGGGCCAGGCGATGATCCGCAACACCGAGGCCCAGCGCGCCCTGCACCCCAAGCTGGTCAGCGCCGAGGCCCAACAGGTGATCGAGATCGCCAAGGCCCACGGGGCCATCGGCTGGAAGGTGAACGGCGCCGGCGGCGAGGGCGGCTCGCTGACCCTCCTCAGCGGCCCCTCCATGAGCGCCAAGCGGGCCATGATCCGCACCATCGAGGAGACCAACCCGCTCTTCCAGAACATCCCCATTTACCTGAGCCGCTTTGGGCTGCGGGTCTGGTCGCGGGAGCCGGATAACTGCGG
>DAOTZU010000272.1:0-4700 GCA_034433995.1 Anaerolineae bacterium | reverse complement strand
GGGACCACCAGCCCCTCTCCCCCTTGGGGAGAGGCCGGGTGAGGGGGAGACAAAGCACCGCTCTCCCCTCACCCCATCCCTCTCCCCTGCGGGGCGAGGGGGTGCCAGCTCCTCTCCCCCTTGGGGAGAGGCTGGGTGAGGGGGAGACAAAGCACCGCTCTCCCCTCACCCCATCCCTCTCCCCTGCGGGGCGAGGGGGTGCCAGCTCCTCTCCCCCTTGGGGAGAGGCCGGGTGAGGGGGGAAGGCAAGAAAGGGGGACCGCTATGTCCAATCCTTCTCGCCATCGGGTTCATCCGACAATACTGACGCGCGCCCGCAACCTGCGTCAATCGCAGACGATGGCGGAAGCCCGGCTGTGGGCCCGCTTGCGCAATGGCCTTCTTAACGGTTACAAATTTCGACGTCAACACCCCATCGGCCCTTACGTTGTTGATTTCTATTGCGCGGCGGCTCATTTGGGGGTCGAAATTGATGGAGATTCCCACGGGGAACGGACCGAGTACGATGCGACACGCACAGCCTGGCTTCGCGAACATGGCGTGTGGGTCATTCGTTTTTCCAACGATGATGTACACGAGCATTTGGACGCAGTGCTAGACGCGATCCTACGGGCATGCGAAGAACGCACGCGATAATCCCCCCCTCACCCCGTCCCTCTCCCCTGCGGGGAGAGGGGGATCAGCTCCTCTCCCCTTGGGGGAGAGGTTAGGTGAGGGGGAGACAAAGCGCTGCTCGCCCCCTCTCCCCGGAGGGGAGAGGGGGACCATCAGCCCCTCTCCCCCTTGGGGGAGAGGTTGGGTGAGGGGGAGGCAAAACACCGCTCCCCCCCTCACCCCGTCCCTCTCCCCTGCGGGGAGAGGGGGATCAGCTCCTCTCCCCTTGGGGGAGAGGTTGGGTGAGGGGGAGACAAAGCGCTGCTCGCCCCTCACCCCTCCCTCGCGCCGCATCGTGCTCGGTCTGTTTCCCGTGGGAATCTCCAGCCACTTCGCTCACCCAGTGAACCGCCGCCGTTAGCGCCAAAATGCCCAGCGCTGCCGCAACCAGCGGCCCCAACGCTGCCAGACCAGCGGCGGATAGGGCAGGGTGGGGCGCTGGGCGGCTCCCCAGATCAGTTCGGCCGCATCGTGGGCCGCCCGGGGGCGGCCCAGGGCCCGCGCCCGTGCCGCCCGCTCGGCCAGGACCCGGCCGCCATCGGCCAACCAATGGCAGAGGATCTCCAGTACGGCCAGAGGGGTCTCAGCCCGCTCGCCGGCCCCGCCCTCGATCACATAGTGGGCGTTGCCCGTCTCTTGCCCTGGAATCACCCCGATCAGGAGCAGCGGCAGCCCACAGGCCAATGCCTCGGCCACGGTGAGCCCCCCTGCCTTGCTGATGAGCCCATCGGCCGCCTGATAGAGGGGGGCCATATCATGGACGTAATGGAACACGCGCACGGGCAGATGCCAGGTGGTGTTCTGCAGCTGCTGATACAAGCCCACGTCGCCGCCGGCCACGGCCAGAAGCTGGATCGGCAGGCCGGAGTGGTTCACCGCCGTCAACATCTCGGCCAGCTGGGGCACCCTGGGGCTGCCCAAGGCCAGGAAGGTGGTCAGCTCAGGACGCAGCCCCAGCTCGGCGCGCAGCTCGGCCTGGGAACGTTCTCGGCGGACAAGCCGTGGATGCACAGGGATGCCCGTCAGCCGCACCCGCTCGGCGGGGAGGCCATGGCTCAGCGCCAGCTCCTGGGCCTGGGGCGTGGGCACCAGGCAGAGATCGGCCACCGGCGAGAACCACAGCCGATGCAACGTCACCAGATCGGTGACCACATTCACCAGGGGGATGGTGCGCCTTTGCAGGGCAAAGACGGTCTCCAGGGGATACTGGTAGAGGGGATAGGTAGTGACGATGACATCGGGGCGGTGATGATTCACCAGGGCGCGCATGACGTCCAACATCATCAGGCGCAGCGCGTTCTCGATCACCGAGCTGGGCACCGGCTCGTCGGTGGCTTCGTAACCCAGCTTGTACAGGCCGGGCAACACCCGCACAATTCTATCATAATCCGCCGAACTGCGCCGCAAAATGGCCGGCGTGCGCCGATCGGCCATGGGGTTGACGATCTCGATGCTGCACCTATCCCCATAACCCTCGCGCAAGGCAGCGGCGATGGCGTTGGCCGCGCTGCGGTGGCCGGAGCCTGAATCCACTGTCAAGATCAAGATGCGTTTGCTGGTGTTCATGATCCCATCGGTCGTCAAGAATGCCATCTCCCCTCTCCCACAGGGTAGAGGGGAGACGACAGAGTATGCGCAGATCGAAGCTATTTCACCCGCACGAACCCGTAGGTGCGGTTATCCACCTCGGGCCAGATAGCGCGAAAGAGGGTGGCCCGCCGGCGTGCGTCGCCTGGGTTGAACACGCCGTTCAAGACAACCTCCAAGCGGAAGCGCCCATCCTCCGGGCCGATCTTTAAAAGCGCCAGCGGGATGAGGGCCTGCAGGGCATAGCCCTCGGCGGTGGGCTGGGAGCGCACCTGCACGTTGGGCGCGGGCACCTCCTCGGCGCCCTGTTGCTGGGAGGCATGGGCCGCCCGGCCGGCCACTGTGGGCATCAGGTTCACCTGCCCGATGCCCGGATTCGGATGATGCCACCCTTGCTGCGGGGCATCCACCTTGGAGGCGCACACCTGCACGCAGGAGCGTTCGCGCACCCTCTGGCCCAGCTCCAAACGCCCATCCACGGCCTCGATGGCCAAGGCCAGATACTCCCCGGTCACCGCCGCGCGCACGCTGCCCACCCGGCGCGTAGCCCAGCGCAGGGGGAGGGGCGATTCATCGCCCAAGGCTGCGGCCACCTCCTCCACCCCCTTGAGCCGGCGGAGGCGCCGGATGGGCCAATCCGGGCGGATGAGCAGCCGCGTAGGAATCAGCACTGCGCCGCGAGACTCGGTATTAATGCCCAAATAAGGGTACATCGGCGTGGCCGTGAAGGCGAACTCGGCCGACTTTTCTTGGCCGGGCTGCAAATCAAAATCCAGCCGGGGACGCGCCTTGAAGCGCACCGTGCCGCTCACGGCCGCCCGCAGAGAGACTCTGCCCCTGGAGGGCAGATCTCCCACGTTGCGCAGGGTCACTCGCACCCGTCCCTGCACCCGCCCTCTTTCCAAGGTTGGAGGTTCGGCCAGCTCCAGGATGGTGCGCACGATCTCCTGAGGGAAATCTCTTTCCAGAGCGCGCCAATCCTCATAGGCAGCACTGCACGTGCCCCAAAGGCGCGGACCGGCCATGAATGTATCCACAGGGTCAAAGGCGATCAACTTGGCCGGCGAATCCGCACGCAGGCAAAAGTTGCCCGCCTCCGCGGCGCAAAACAGGGGGTCGGCAATGACGGTACCCTCCAGCTGGCCCAAGACCTGCCATTCTTCCAGAGACACCGTGGGGCCAAACTCCACTGGGCCGTTGGCGTTGTAGAACAGGTTATCGCGGAAGGTATAATTCTCCGGGAACCATTGCTCGGCATGAATCAACGAGCCCTCGGCGAAATAGATCAGGTTGCCCTGGATGATGGCCGAACGGTGATCCTCCGCCTTGCCGGGGCGGAAATGGGCATCTTTAGAGAGGGCAAAGATGTTGTTCTCCACGACAAGATCCCGGCCATAGTGCACGGAGAAGGCCGCCTCTTTGGTGTGATGCACGACGTTACCGACGATGAGCATCTCGCTGGAACCCTCATCGGGGTAAATGCCCCAGCCGCCGTAGCCGTAGCAATCAATATCGTGAATCAGGTTGCTCCGGATGAGCCCGCCCGGATGGATGCCCAAGGTATAGATGCCGCCGTTATCGCTGAGGATCTGGCGGTGGTTGATGTGGTGGATATGGTTATACTCGATGCGGTTATCCACCGTGGCGGTGGGGGCGTAACCCCACGTCCAGCCGTCGGAGATGCCGGTGTAGTTGAGGTCAAAGATGTGATTATAGCGGACGCGGTTGTGGCCAGCGTTGCCGATCCACACGCCGATGGCGCTGGGCGAGCGATGACCTCCATCGTGGATGGTGCAATCGCAAATGCGGGTGGCCGAGGGAGGGTTGGTCTCGCTGGGCGGGATGACCTCGGGGTTGGTCTCGTTCACCCGGAGCATCCACTCATGGCCCACCTTGACGCCACCAGCGCCCATATCATGGAGATGGCAAGCGACGATGTCGTTGCGGGTGCTCCCTGTGGTCACCTCCACGGCATATTGGCCCACATGGGCCACTTCGCAGCCATAAAGGACGCAGGCCTCGGCCCGTTCCAAGATGATTGCGCCGGGCACGCCGCTGGCCGCCTGGATATAGCCGGGGCAATCGGGCGGGAAATCCCAATCGGCGTGCTGAAAAGAGATATTCTCCAGGCGGATGTGGGCCACCCGCTGGCGTTCATTGCCTTGGAAATGGACCAGCGTCTGCAGGCGCGGGGCGATGACCTCGACGGCCTCCATGCGCTCCACCCGGGGCCGCCGCCCCTCCTCGCGCATGGGGATGTAATATAGCAGGCCATCGGCCCGATCCAAATACCAATCGCCGGGCTGCCCCAAGCCCTCCAGGATGTTCTCCACAAAGTAGCGGGCCGATTCCCCTTTTTCGTCAATCAGGCTGCCCAGGCTCGGCTGGCGGAAATGGACGATGCGCTGGGCCGTATCCAGCTCGCGGATGCGGTGGTGGGTATCGAACCAGAGCTGATA
>DAOTZU010000271.1:0-3284 GCA_034433995.1 Anaerolineae bacterium | reverse complement strand
CAAAAGGTGTCGCGCTGCCGCCCGCGAGCAAACGAAACGCGCCTGGGGCGAAGCTTGGGCGATCTTGGGAAGGGCCACCGGATCGATGTGGTCGCCGTGGTCATGGCTGCCGAAAACCCAGTGGGCGTTGGTCACCTCCTCCGGCTTGAGCAAGGGGGGGACCAAACGCCGGTCGGCGTGAGCGAGGTAAGGATCGAAATAGAGCACCACCTCGCCCACCTTGACGATGTAGCCAAGCTGCCCCAGCCACCAAAAGGCCGCCGCGCCGGGCGGCAGACGCAACATGTCGATCTCTTGCACCAAATCCTGGCCTGTTTTCATGGCTGTCCCCTTGAAGTCAAGCGTTCTGGCGCAGTTTCAGCGGATGGGCAAGACCAGCGCCGTGACCGAATGGGGTTCAAAGACGTAAGTGCAGCGCTGGCCCTGCGCCTCCATAGGGGTTACGGTCGTCTTGACCGCGTCGGGCCGCTCCCACGTGTTCTCCGCCTTGGGGCCTGCGCCGTTCACCACATACGCCATCCCCTGGCCGGCGAAGGTTCCTTCCTGCAACACCAGGGTCGTCTCCGCGGGGCGGTCCAGACTGCGGTTGACCACAAACACCGCCACCCGCTGCGCCGCTTCATCGAGCGTTGCAGCGACATCCAACAGCCGCAAGCCAGCCCGGTCGCCGCCCTGGAAGGTCTCGCCGCTCCAAAAGACATCCAACGCCCGGTCGCCCGCCTGCTGGGAATAGAGCTCAAAGGGGAAAAAGATGGATTGCAGCAATAACCCATCGGGTTTGGTCAAAATGGGGGCGATGACGTTGACGATCTGGGCCAGGTTGGCCATCTTGACCCAACGGGCATGGCGGATAAAGGCGTTGAGCTGCATCGCCACCACCAGCGCATCCTCCAGGTTGTAATGTTCCTCCAACTGTTCCTTCACGCCGGCCCGATACCAGACGTTCCATTCGTCCACCGCCAGATAGATGGGCCGCGCGATCTTGCGGCAGCGCACCATCGCCGTGAGCAGCCCCTCCGCCGCGGAGAGCCGCTCCTCAAAATGCTCCGAGAGGGCCATGTAGCGATAGAAATCGTTCTCACGATTGCCCACATACCAGTGGATGGCCAGGTAATCCACCAAATTGCTCGCCTGCTCCAAGAGCAGTTGTCCCCGCTCCACCCAATCATCGAACCAACCGCTGGTCCAGGAGGCCAAGAGCAGGATGTTGGGATCCACCATCTTCATCAGCTTGCCGAACTCGGTGAAGGCGCGAGCGTACTCTTGCGGCGTCTTCATCCCCATCTGCCAAGGGCCATCCACCTCGTTGCCGATGCCCCAATATTTGACCCGATGAGGCGCATCGTGGCCATTGCGCCGGCGTAGCTTGACGAGGTGGGTCTCGGCGGTGCCGTTGCAATATTCCACCCAATCCCGCGCCTCGCGCATGGAGCCATCGCCGCAATTGACCACCAGATAGGGCTCCGCCCCGATCTGCCGGCAAAACTGCACAAACTCATCGGTGCCAAAACGGTTGCTTTCCACCGTGCCCCAGGCCAGCTCCTGGCGGGCAGGCCGAGCATCCTTGGGGCCGATGCCGTCCATCCACCGATAACCGGAGACGAAATTCCCGCCGGGGTAACGGATCAACGGCATGCCGAGCCGGCGCAACGCAGCCACCACATCTTGGCGGATGCCCCAACCATCAGCCAGGGGCGAACCCTCATCATAGATGCCGCCATAAATGCAGCGCCCCAGATGCTCCGCGAACCCCCCAAAGATGTTACGCTCCAGCGGGGCAAGCTGGCGCGCGGGGTCAATTTTGATGGTATGCATCAGCACCTCCGATCTTGGCAAAAAACATAGCAGCTGCCATGCCCTCACCGATGGGTTTGGCATGACCATCTGCGGAAGCTAGCACAACCGGACCCGTTTGTCAATCAATAGAATGCAGGCCATGCCCGCCGTCGGATAGAATCCGACGGCTCCGCCTGCCAAGCCCGCAACGCGGGCTTTTCTTCCACAGACGTCGGTTTCCAACCGACGGAAGCATTCCCTCGATGCCCCCTTATCCGCCCTCCAGCGGATAGACGGCCACATAGTCCACCCCCGCCCGTTCCAGCGCCCGCTGCACCGCCACCCGGTCGCCCCAAAGGATGCGCAGGCCTTGGCAGCAATCTGTGGAGAGGGTGCGGGGCACAGGGATGATCTTGACCTGGAACCCCGCCATGCTGAGGAGTTTTTCACTTCGCATCACCGCGGTCGTCGTGCGAAAGACCACCACGCCATAGCCTTCCATGCGCCCCCCTCGGGCAAGTCCGCTCGGAATCCTTGGCAAACCCTCGGACAGAGGGATTATAGCACAAGACCAACAGCCGCGTTGGAAGGGAACGAGAATCGTGCTATACTCACTTTGATCCATTTTCCCAGTCGATGCTCTGTAACGAGGCAAGATCCGTCTCATGAACCATTATCTCGCACCGAATCTCTTGGCCTTTCAGACCCGCATCGGGATCTCTTTTCGAGAACCCGCGCTGTTGGAGCAAGCCCTCACCCATCGTTCCTTTGTTAACGAAGCTCCGGAACTCAACCTTGCCGATAATCAGCGGCTAGAGTTCTTGGGTGATGCCATCGTGGATTTTCTGGTGGCCGAGTGGCTCTACCGGCGCTATCCCGACGCCCGCGAGGGGGAATTGACCAGCATTCGCGCCCACATCGTGCGCACGGAGGGATTGGCCGCCTATGCCCAGGAGATCGACCTCGGCACACATCTTCTCCTGGGCAAGGGAGAGGCAGCCAGCGGCGGGCACTTGCGCCCCGCCAATCTTTGCGCCGGGTTCGAGGCCCTGGTGGGGGCCATCTATCTCGATCAAGGGCTGGAGGTGGCCCGCGTTTGGATGACGGGTTTCTTGGAGCGCCACGCCACAGAGATCGACAGCCAGCGCCGCGCCAAGGATGCCAAAAGCCTGCTCCAAGAGCAGATCCAAAGCGAGCTGCGCGTCACGCCCTGTTACCGCATCGTCCGGGAAGAGGGGCCGGACCACGCCAAAACCTTTACCGCCCAAGTCCTGGTGGAGCAAGAGGTTTGGGGCGAGGGCGAGGGCCCCAGTAAACAGGCCGCCGAGCAGGCCGCCGCCGAAGCGGCGCTGAAAGCGCGGTTCCGACCATTGTCTCCCCGTAGCAAAGAGGCGGGATCGCCATGCGCCTGAAACGCCTCGAGCTGTACGGTTACAAGAGTTTTGCCGCCCGCACGGTGCTGGAATTCGGCGAGGGGATCACGGCCATCGTGGGCCCCAACGGCAGCG
>DAOTZU010000270.1:0-8534 GCA_034433995.1 Anaerolineae bacterium | reverse complement strand
TAGTCGTAGTGTAGCACGTGTCGTCTGTCATGGTCGCCATCCTTACGTGTTTAGGTTGTTTCTTATTCTAGACGTTGCGCGCCGATTTGCCAAGTCAAAGCCCCGGTTTGCCCGAACCTGGCCAAGCGGTTAGAATGAGGCACTTATCATAGGTAGGAGGTCACCCGGGATATGCAAACCAAGTTGGCGATTGATGGTGGCGCGCCCGTGCGCACCAAACCCTATCCCACCTGGCCCCAATGGGACGAAGGCGAGGAGGCCGCCGTGGTGGCGGTGGTACGCTCCGGCCAATGGTGGGCGCCTGGCGGCACCCAGGTGAAGCAGTTCGAGCAAGAGTTCGCCGCCCACCACGATGCCCGCTATGGCGTCGCCGTGACCAATTGCAGCGCCGCCCTGGAGGTGTGCCTGCGGGCGGCCAACATCGGCCTGGGAGATGAGGTGATCACCACGCCCTACACCTTTATCGCCACGGCCAACTCGGCCCTTTTGACGGGCGCCATCCCCCGGTTCGTGGATATCCTGCCCAACACGTGGAACATTGACCCCGGCCAGATCGAGGCGGCCATCACCCCGCGGACCAAGGCCATCATGCCGGTGCATTTCGCCGGCGAGCCGGCGGATATGGATGCCATCCTGGAGATCGCCCGACGCCACGGCCTGGTAGTCATCGAGGATGCGGCCCAAGCCCATGGGGCCATCTGGCAGGGGCGCAAGGTGGGCGCCATCGGCGATATGGGCTGCTTCAGCTTCCAGGCCAGCAAAAACATGACGGCCGGCGAAGGGGGCATCATCCTCACCAACGACGAGAGCTGGGCGGAAAAGTGCTGGTCGGTGTGCAACGTGGGCCGCCAACGCCACGGAGAATGGTATAAACACGTGCGCATGGCCAGCAACTACCGCCTCTCAGAGTGGGCTGGGGCGGTGTTGCGGGTGCAACTGACCCGCCTGGAGGCCCAGAGCCAGCGCCGCGCCGAGAACGCGGCCTACCTGGCCGAAGGGCTCAGCGAGATCAAGGGCCTGGAACCCCTGCCCGGCGACCCACGGGTCACCCGCAGCGCCCATCACCTGTTCCGGGTCTGGTATCGCCCGGAGGCCTTCGGTGGCCACACACCTGACGCGTTCGTGGCCGCCATGCGGGCGGAGGGGATCCCCTTGAGCAAGGGATATCCTGAGCCCCTCTCAGAGACGGAGGTGATCCAGAACCGGATCCGTCTTCTGCGAGAGAAGTTGGGCCTGCCCCAGGAGCCCATGCCTGTCTTCCCTGTGGCGCGCGAGGCCTGCGCCCGCGGCCTGTGGTTGCACCAGAACGTGCTCTTGGGCAGCCGAGAGGACATGGATGACATCATCGCGGCGGCGCGCAAGGTGCAGCGGGCCTGGGCCTAGTTGCGCTGCGCAGGGAGCAAGGGGAGAGGCCGAGTCTCTCCCCGCTCGCGCCAAAGGCCCCCTGCTCAAGCTGGGCAGCGTGTTCAGCATTTGTCAGAGAAATATCACTCTCTTCCCTCCAGCCACCGTATCAAAAAACGCATAGCTGCGTCTTGATAGATGAAAGGAAGGACGCAACGCCGCGCTGCTAGCGAACGCATGTACGGAGGGAAGAAATGACCACGCTACTGACCATCGTCGCCCTGATGCTTTGCTGGGCTCTGCTCACCTTCGGCGCTGGCCAGGGCGAGGCGGAATCTCGTTCCCGCAAGCGCACCTAACGCCTGAATCAGACCGGGTGATTCTACCCTGCCACAGCCCCCAAGGACTGGGCAGGGATTTTTTGTCTCCCAACTTTTGACGCCGCGCCCCATCTGGGGTATCATCAGCGGCAATGTGGCCGGACCCATGGGCCGGCGTGAGATTTCTAGCGACCTTGCCAGGAGGGGATGGGATGGGCGACAAAGTGAGAGTGGCCATCATCGGCGTGGGCAACTGCGCCTGTTCGTTGGTGCAAGGGGTGTACTTTTACCGCAACGCCCCCGATGACCAATTCATTCCGGGGTTGATGCACCCCCGTCTCGGCGGCTACCACGTAGGCGATATCGAGTTCACGGCGGCCTTTGATATAGACGCCGAGAAGGTAGGGAAGGACCTTTCCGAGGCCATCTGGGCCGGGCCGAATAACACCATCAAATTCGCCGACGTGCCCTACATGGGAGTTCCCGTCTATCGCGGCATGACCCACGACGGTCTGGGAAAATATCTCAAGGAGCGCATCACCAAAGCCCCCGGCCAGACGGCGGATATCGTCGGTATCCTCCGGGATACCAAAACCGACGTGGTGATCAACTACCTGCCCGTTGGCTCCGAGATGGCCACCAAATGGTACGTGCAGCAGATCCTGGACGCCGGCTGCGGCATGGTGAACTGCATCCCCGTCTTTATCGCCCGTGAGGCCTACTGGCAGCAGCGCTTCAAGGACCGGGGATTGCCCATCATCGGCGATGACATCAAGAGCCAGGTAGGCGCCACCATCACCCATCGCGTGCTGACCCACCTCTTCCGCATGCGCGGCGTGCGCTTGGATCGCACCTACCAGCTCAATTTCGGCGGCAACATGGATTTCTACAACATGTTGGAGCGCGATCGGCTGGAATCGAAAAAAATCTCCAAGACCAATGCCGTCACCAGCCAACTGGATTATCCCCTGGATCCCGATAATATCCATGTGGGCCCCAGCGATTATGTCCCCTGGCTCACCGACCGCAAGTTCTGCTACATCATGATGGAGGGGACGACCTTCGGCGAGGTGCCTCTGCGGCTGGAGTGCAAGCTGGAGGTCTGGGATTCGCCCAACTCGGCCGGCGTGGTGATTGACGCGGTGCGGTGCTGCAAGATCGCCAAGGACCGTGGGCTATCGGGGGCCATCGTGGCGCCCTCGGCCTATTTCATGAAGTCGCCGCCGGTGCAATTCGATGACGAGGAGGCGCGGCGCCGGGTGGAGGCCTTTATCGCCGGCGAGGAATAGCCCCCCCCTATCGCTACTCAACGGAGCGCCAGATAAACGCTGGCGCTCCGAGCTTTTAAAGGTCGGACGGCACCGTCTCGCCCATGATGTCGCGGATGACGCGGAAGGGTGGCTCCAGGCGCAGGGACGCCAGATCGGCGCAGGGCACAAGCTGCCCTTCCTCGGCGATATACACCCGCAAATGGTCGAGGTCGTTGGTGCCCAGGCCGGCGGCCGCGGCCACGCGCAAATAGATGAGTTGCGCCGGATCGAACCCCATGAGGTAGCTGGCCACGCTATCCACGGCCACCATGTTGATCCCGGCCACCACCAAGCCCAAGGTATAGTTGCGCCCCCGCTGAAACCCGGTGCCCTCGCGCCCCACAACGCCCTCCACCACATTGAGCCTGGGCTGGATGATCTGCGCCAGGTCGGCCAGGCGCCGGGCCAAACCTTCCTGCCACTGTTCGTGGAGGGCCTGGTCCATCCACTCTTGTTTGGGTCGCCCCTCCAGCCGGCCTTGGCTGGGCAGCTCTTGCCAGGCCTGGCTGCAGTAATGCCGCTCCAAGACATGATCCAAGCCCATGAGGTTCTTCAGGCAAAGGGTGGTGAGGCTCAAATTGTGGGTCTTGAGCTTGGGCACGTTGATCAGCACGGTATCCGGGGCCACAGCCAACCGGCTCACCAGCCGGGTGGCATGCACCAGCGGGTTCGGGACCTGCCTTCTGACGCAGGAATGCACCGTGGGCGTGCGCAATTTGGCCCCCGTGGCCGTGGCCATCTCCAGATACCCCGTGCCCTGCCAATGGCGCGGCGCGTCATCATTGGTGTTGCGCGGATCCTCCACCACATAGATCCCCCCGCGGCGGGCGCCATGTTGCTGCAGATAGCTCACCATCCCCCAGATAAAGGCCGGATGGGTGCCGATGCCGGAATCAGGATCGGCAAAGCGTTCGCCCGCCGTCACATTGGGCTTCAGGACCACCTTTTCCCCGTCCAACCGGAGCTGCATCAGCGCCAACGCGTGTTGGGCCGTCCGCCAGTATTCCCCCGGCTGGGGTGGATCGCTCACCCCTTCGCGATAGACCAACACAGCTTGGGGATCATCAAGCAGCGGGTGAAGATGCATCCGATTTCCTCCCCCAAGATCGCTACCGGACATCTATCCGTGCCTCGGCAGCCTTCTGAGATGATAGGACAAAACCGGCGTGAGGCAAATTCTTGGTACTCCCCTTACTTGGATGTATAATTGCTTCAGTCAACCCGTGGAGAGATACTGATGGCAACTTTGGTGGCCTTTGCCAGTTTGCCTTTTGGTTTGCGGGGCGGGGAGTATCAGGTCAAGACCTCCGCGCCCCAACCGCTCCGGGTGCACATCTCGGAGCTGCGTTACAACCCCTTTCTCACCATCACCTCGCGGCCCGAGCTGGCCCAATCGATCCCATCCAGCGGCCAAGGGCCAGGGTTGACCTCCTACACCTGGTATGACCATCCCTTTGTCTTGCGGGTTTTATTCGGGCGCAATGTGGCCTCGCTGGGCTCCATAAATTCTTGCGCCACCATCCTCCAGCCCTTGGCCGATGACCTGGATTGGCGCGACCCAGCCGTGATCGACCCCTTGCGCGAACGTTTCGCCCTGGTCGCCCTGGAAGCCCTCAATAACCTCATCGGCGTCGTGCGCCGCAAGGCGCATCTTTACCACATCTATGATCTGCGCCGCGACGAGCTGCACATCACCGTGCGGCGCGAGGACGGCACCATCCTGGATGAAGACCCTCTGCAGGCCGCCCTCACGGAGGAGGAAGAGCAAGAGGATGACCGCTTCGACCTCGTGGCCCAGAGCGAGGAGTGGTACCGCCAATTGAGCGAGGAGCTCCAGGAAGCCGAGCCCATCGGCCTGGCCGACGGGCTGCTGATGGAGGCCGAGCGCGCCCTGGCGCAGCGTTTCCCACGGCAGGCCATCACCACCTGTCACACCTGCGTGGAGACGGCCAGCTCCCTCCTGCTCACCAAGGGGATGGTGCGCCGCCAGATCCCCGATCAGGAAATTGACCATATCCTTTCCACCAAAAGCCTCATCGCGAAGCTGGATGGCCTCTTGCGCACCTATGCCGGCTACAGCCTCAAGCATGATAATCACGTCCTCTGGCGATCGTTCAATGTGTTGAACGACATGCGCAACGACATCGTCCATCGGGGCAAGCGCCCCACAGTGGAGGAGGCCCGAGAGGCCATCGAAATCACGCGGCAGATCCTGCGTTGGCTCGACTGGGTGCGTTCGCGGAACAAGTTTGAGCGCTAAACAGCCCCGGCGAAACTCGCCCAGGCCCCAAGGGTTTTACTGAGGAGGTGTGCTTGCCGTACAATCTCCCCGTGTGCACTGGGAATCATCATCTTGAAGGAGCGATAACGGCGATGCGTGAGAGTATCTTGGAGGCCTTGCGACGCGGCGAGCTGCTCATCTGTGATGGGGCCATGGGCACCATGTTACAGGCCCATCATCTGCCCGCGGGGACCATGCCCGAGCTGTGGAACGCGGAACACCCCGAGGTGCTCTTGGCCATCCATCGGGCCTATCTGGCGGCGGGGGCCCAGATCATCACCACCAACACCTTCGGCGGCAATCGCCTGCGCTTGGCGGAGGCCGGGCTGGCGGCGCGCTGCGCCGAGCTCAACCGCTTGGGGGTAGAGCTGGCCCGCGAGGCCGCCGGCGAGGCCGCTTGGGTGGCCGGCGATGTGGGGCCCACCGGCCAATTGCTGGAGCCCCTCGGCCCGCTGACCCTCGCCCAGGCCGAGGAGGTTTTCACCGAACAGGTGACCGCTCTGGCCGAGGCCGGGGCTGACCTGATCCTCATCGAGACCCAGCACACCATCGAGGAGGCCTGCGCCGCCGTGCGCATGGCCCGGGCGCACACCTCTTTGCCGGTGTTTTGCACCTTTGCCTTTAATGCCAAGGGGCGCACCATGATGGGCCTGCGCCCGGCCGATGCCGCCCGCGAGGTGGAACAGGCCGGCGGCCACGTGGTGGGGGCCAACTGTGGCGAGGGGCCGGCGGCCATCATCGCCGCCCTGGAGGGGATGCGCGGGGCCACCTCGCTCCCCTTGATGGCCCAAGCCAACGCCGGCATCCCCCATGTGGCCGAGGGACAAGGGACGGTGTGGGATGTAACCCCCGAACAGCTGGCCGAGCACGCCCGCACCTTTCGCGCCCTGGGGGCGCGCGTCATCGGCGGGTGTTGCGGCACAAGGCCGGAGCACATCGCGGCCATCCGCACGGCGCTGCGGGCAAGCTGAGATCACCCTCGCAGAGGTACGGGGATGCGGATGCACGCGGGTGCAACAGATCGGAAACCCTGGAGATCCTCCGCGCATATCCGCCCAATCCGGATCATCCGCGTCCTCTTTTTGATCCAGAAGTCGTGAGTAGCGTAACGGCTGGAAGCTGACGGCTGATCGCTGAGAGCTATTATAGGAGGTGAACATGGTTCCCCAAGAGAAACTGGCCATTGATGGCGGCACCCCGGTGCGGGCCGAGCCTCTGCGCGGGGGCTTTCACGGCTCGGCGGAGATTGACCAGCGCGAGATCGAGGCCGTGCTCAACGTGCTCAAGAAAAAGCGCCTGTTCCGCTTCCTCGCCAACGGCGTGGAGGATTCGGAGGCGGCCAAGGTAGAGGCCTTTTACCGCCAACGCTTGAACCGCCAGTTCGCCCTGGCGGTGAACGGCGGCACGGCGGCTTTGATCTGCGCCATGTTCGGCATCGACGCGGGCCCCGGCGACGAGGTGATCATCCCCGCCTATACCTACGTGGCCACCGCCGCGGCGGTGATCGCCGCCGGCGCGGTGCCCGTCATCGCCGAGATCGACGCCTCGCTCAACATGGATCCGCGCGATCTGGAGGCCAAGATCACCCCCTACACCAAGGCCGTGGTGCCGGTGCACATGCGCGGCGTGCCGGCGCGGATGGACGAGATCCTGGACGTGGCCCGGCGGCACAACCTCATCGTGGTGGAGGATGTGGCCCAGGCCAACGGCGGGAGCTACAAGGGGCGTTATTTGGGCACCTTGGGCAAGGTGGGCTGCTTCAGCTTTCAACAATACAAGATCATCACCTCCGGCGAGGGGGGCTTGGTGGTCACCGATGACCAAGAGGTGTACGACCGCTGCCGCATGCAACACGATTGCGCCATCGGCTTCTGGGAGGCGGCGGGGGCGCGCAAGACCGGCTTTGTCGTCTCGGGCGAGAACTATCGCCTCTCCGAGCTGGCGGCGGCCCTGGTGCTGGCCCAGTGCGGCCGGCTGGATCCGCTCTTGGCCAAGTTCCGCCAGGTCAAGCGGCGCATCGTCCAGGGCGTGGCCGACGTGCCGGGCATCACCTTGCAAGATGTGCCCGATCCTGAGGGGGATTGCGCCATCACCTTCAGCTTCTTCCTGCCCGATGCGGCCCTGGCCAAGCGCTTTGCCCAGGCCCTCAACGCGGAGAACATCCGTTGCGGCACAGTGCACGATAACACCATCCCCGACCGCCACATCTACCGCAACTGGCCCTTTATGCTGAGCGGCCTGGCCGAGGCCCGGCGCGCCCCCTGGAAGAGCCCCTTCTACCACGGCGCCATCAAGGGCTACACGCCCGACCAGTGTCCGCGCTCCCTGGATTACCTGGGCCGCTGCGTGATGCTCTTCATTGACCAATTCTTTACCCCGGAAGACGCCGACCTGGTGGTGGAGGGGATCCGCAAGGTAGCGGGGGCCCTGCTGCGCTAGGCGTTCTTCCAAAAGAGCGCGCCTCACTTGACACGTCGCATTGCACCGATCTATACTGTAAATGCGTGGGGCGTGCTGCAATATGGGCGCTTCCAGGCGGGATTGTGCTGATGTTGTATACTCCACCTAGAAGCGATGCGAGCTGGATACCGTATAAGCAGTTGTCAAGTGGCGTCGAGAGAATATGGGATAATAAAAAGCCCACTCTGTTTTAGGGGTATCTCCTATGCCAGGCAAAGGAACAGCGCCTAAAAGTGGTGATGAGCTAAAGCAACGAGTTGTTGCATTGGCAGAAAATCTAGGCTTAAAGACGCAGACAGAAGTCAAAGCTGCAAGAAGACTTTGGGGGCAAAGACGTTACATTGATGTAGTGCTTACCGATGAAAAAAGCGGCAAGAGGCTGGGCGTGGAGTGCAAATTTCAGGCTACACCAGGTACAGCCGAAGAAAAGATACCAGCCACTATCCAGGATATGGAATATTGGCCTATTGCTGGTATTGTCGTTATTGATGGCGAAGGGTTTTCAGAGAATATGAAAGGTTACCTGATGTCGACGGGAAAAGTAATCTGGTTCGCTGATCTAGAGGATTGGCTCCGCTTGTATTTTGGGTTGTAAAAGATGAGTGCCTTGATCCTTCCACGTCCCTTCCTGAAATGGGCTGGTGGCAAGACCCAACTGGCAGATGCACTGCTAGAGCGTATGCCTATGTATTTCAACACCTACCATGAGCCCTTTGTGGGGAGTGGCGCGCTTTTCTTCCGTTTGTATCGGGAACAAAAGATCAAGCACGCAATTCTTTCCGATATAAACGCCGAGTTGATAGATACTTACTTGGCTAT
>DAOTZU010000269.1:0-8669 GCA_034433995.1 Anaerolineae bacterium | reverse complement strand
GCTGCTGCTACAAGGCACGTGGGTTGCCTCCTCTCGCCCAGGGTTCTGGCGCTGGCCATCACTCCTGGCTTTGAGCTTGCTGGCAGGATTGCTCACCTACAAGCCCTTGGGGTTCAAAGCCATCCTGGCCGGAGGCTGGGGACAATTCGCCCTGGGGTTGCTGTGGTTCGCCCTGGCCGCCAATCCTTGGGTGCTCAAGCCGCGTCGCTTCCGCTTTGGGCTCTCCCTAGGCCTCAACTTGGCAGTTTTTCTGCTCTTTTACGGTTTGGTGCTGTGGAAATCGCCCCCAGGAGCCGTCGCGGAGCTGACTTTCCTATCCTTGCATGACCTCCTCGGCGTGGTGGGCCTCTTCTGGTATTGGTTGGGCTTGGACCTCTTTAATAGCGCCCAGGGTCTGGCAGATTGGGTCACCGACACCGCAGCGCGCCTTCTCCCCGGCCGGGCACTGCGCGGGATCATCTTTGGCCTGTGGGCCGTATGGCTGGCCTTCGCCTATCTAAAAGGGCATATGCCGCCGCCCTGGTTGTTAGAGGCGGTGTACCAACTGCCCCTAGGCCCCAAGCTCCTGGCGCTCTATCAGCGTTGGCAGCCCAGTTTCAGCCTCGCCACGGTGTTGCGCTACGATCTTTATGTAACGGCGGCCCTGGTCTTGGTGGCTCTCGTGCTGGGGATCTGGCGCAAGCTATCCTCGGAGCGCTTGCAGACCCTTTTTGATCTCTCCTTGCTGGGGCTGCTCATCCTTTGGGGCGGGGTCAATCTATATCTTGCGGTGGATTCTGGGCTGGGCGAGGAGGGGCGCAGCTTCTGGTCGCTTTTGCTGTATGTGGGCGGCATGTTCTGGCAAAGCTTGATGAACAGCGCCGACCTCATCGCCGGCGGCTTGACGCGAAGGTCCTTGTTCAGCGGTTTCCTCCTGTGCGTGGCGGGCATTGCGTTGCTGGAGCTGAGCGCGGGCTATAGTTACTTTAACAAGACGGTGTACATCAACACGTTCGCTGGCGCTCTCTACCTGGGCTTGCCCTACATGCTCTATACCTTTCTTTACCGCCAGCGGCGATATACGCCGGTGGCCCCCGCTCACCTCTTGCTGCTCTTTGCCCTGGGGCTGTTGAGCGCTATCCCCGCCCTCTTATGGGGCCGGTGGTTCTTGGCCCCTGCCCTATGGCTGGCCCTCCTGGGGGCCACCGTGTGGCGCTTGGGCCGCTGGGATGACCCGCTGGATGGCGTGGTCTATGGCGTGGCCCTGGCCCTGGGCTTCACGGTGCAATACACCCATCCCATCTTGATCCCCGTCCCCAGCTATATCGCCGCTCTGCAAGCCCTGTGGCAGGTGCAGGAGACCTATATGCAACAGCTCATCTGGCCCTGGCAACCCGCCTGGTGGGCCATCTTCCTCGGAACCGGGCTGGCCGGAGGTATCCTGGGATGGTTTTGCGGGCGCGCCCGTGCTGCCACAGGCCGCCGGCGGGCAGCGTGGCTGGCCCTTGGGTTGGCCGCCGGCGTCGGTGCGGCTCTGGTTGCGGCGGTCCTCGCCCAAGCTTGACAGACACAAGCAAACCCTCTAGGATGAGCCAATTCCTCCCGCCACAGCAGGAGGCGTCCGTGGGGCTAAGGTGTGACGGCCGATCGCCTGAAGTTGGGAACTACAAAGGGGGTATCATGGGACAGAAAACGTACCACGCGCCGGGCATTCGGGTGGATGACCTGGCCTCCAAATTGGAGAAATGGTTCAATGACCAAAAGTACCGCACCCAGACCCTGCCCTTCCCCGACGGCCTGGCTGTGCAGGCCCAAAGCCAAAAGAATTGGCTGGAAAAGCAGGCGGTGGCCCTCACCGTCAAGCTGGCCAAACAGGACGACATGTTGCTGGTGGAGACCGGCGGCGCCAAGTGGGGCGTGCTGGCGGCGGGAGGCGTGGCGGCGGCGATCATCTTTTGGCCGTTGCTCGCCATCCCCGGCTATGCGGGCTATAAGCAAAAAGAGATCTTGGACCAGGTGGAGCAGTTTATCGAAAGTTATGTGGCCACCCACCAAAAGCCGGAAAAGGCCGCCCAAGCGCCTGTCGAGGAGGCGCCGACCCGCGCCTGCCCCGCCTGTGGCAAGAGCGTGCCGGAGGGGAGCAAGTTCTGCCCCAACTGTGGCCAGAAAATGGAAGAAAGCGGCCCCAAACGCTGCCCTGAATGCGGCGCCGAGGTCAGCGGCAAGTTTTGCGCCAATTGTGGCAAGCCCGTGGACAACGGATGAACCACCTGCCTTTCGCCGCTCGTTTTTCGTGTTCCCAACGACCCCATGGGCAAGCGCTTCAGGGCTGAGCAGCGGCTTATCGTTGGCCCAGGCAAATGATGCCAGAGCACAAGGGCCCACCAACCACTGAGGCACGGAGAACACGGAGAAAAACTGGAGATGCTCCGTGCCCTCCGTGTCTCGGTGGTGAGGGAACATCTTGTGCTCTGGCAACACGGAGGCACGGAGAACACGGAGAGAAAGTGGAGATGCTCCGTGCCTTCCGTGTCTCCGTGGTGAGGGAATATCTTGTGCTCTGGCAACACGGGGGCGCGGAGAACACGGAGAGAAACAGGGAATTCTCCGTGCCCTCCGTGTCTCGTGGTGAGGGAATATCTTGTGTGCTGGCAACACGGGGGCGCGGAGAACACGGAGAGAAAGTGGAGATGCTCCGTGCCCTCCGTGCCTCAGTGGTGAAGGAACATCTTGGCCGTTATCGAAGGGAGTCACGATCATGGACGATGCTATCCGCAGCGACCGTAGCCAGCGACCAGAGGCCCGGCATGACCCGCGCTTGAATTGGTGGCGCGAGGCCAAGTTCGGCCTGTTCATCCACTGGGGGCTCTATGCCATCCCGGCGGGGGAATGGAAAGGGGAAAAGATCCCCGGCATCGGCGAATGGATCATGCACCGCGCCCGCATCCCGGTGCGCGAATACGAGCAACTGGCCCAGCAATTCAACCCCGTGCGCTTTGACGCCGCCGAGTGGGTGGCCTTGGCCAAGAAAGCCGGCCAAAAATACATGGTGATCACCTCCAAACACCACGATGGCTTTTGTCTCTTTGGCTCCAAGGTGAATCGCTACAACATCGTGGATGCCACGCCCTTTCGCCGCGACGTGCTCAAGGAGCTGGCCGCCGAGTGCCAGAGGCAGGGCATGAGGCTGGGCTTTTACTACTCTCAAACCCAGGATTGGCACCATCCCAACGGCGTGGGCAACGATTGGGATTACGACCCGCAGAAGAAGGATTTCCAGGCCTATCTGGACGATACCGTCAAGCCCCATCTGCGCGAACTGCTCACCAACTATGGCCCGGTGGCCCTGATCTGGTTCGACACGCCCCTGAGCATCACCGCCGCCCAGAGCCGGTCGCTCCTGGAGCTGTGCCGCCAGCTCCAGCCGGATTGTTTGGTCTGCGGCCGCCTGGGCAACACCTTGGGAGATTACGCCTCGGCCGGCGATAACAAGATCCCCCAGCGCGCGGTGGATTTGGATTGGGAGACGCCGGCCACCATCAACGATACCTGGGGCTACAAAAGCGACGACCACAACTGGAAATCGGTACCCGACCTGTTGCACAAGCTGGTGGATATCGTCAGCAAGGGCGGCAACTATCTCCTCAATGTTGGCCCCACCGCCGAGGGGATCATCCCTCAGCCCAGCGTGGAGCGGTTGCTGGCCATGGGGCAGTGGCTCAAGGTCAACGGCGAATCCATCTATGGCACACGTCCGGGGCCGATACAGGAGGTGCCCTGGTGTCGCAGCACAGCCAAGCCGGGCAAGGTCTATCTCCACGTCTGGGATTGGCCCCAAGGAGGGAGGATCGTCGTCCCTGGGCTGGCCGGGCAGGTGCAGGGGGCCTATCTGCTGGCCGATCCCGCCCGCCAGGCGCTGCGGGTGAGCCTTCAGGGCGGAGATGTGGTCATCCACGGCCCCGCCGCCGCCCCTGACGCCATAGATACCGTCCTCGTCTTGCAGAGCCAAGACCGAGATTCCACGCACTCTCGTTAATAAGGAGCGAGATGGAGAAATTTGCCCCACTGAACCTCTCACCGGAAGAGTTGATCGAGTATACGCCCGAATGGAAGGGGGAGCGCTTCCCGGACGGTCGCCCCAAGGTGCCCGATAGCTTGATCGAGCGCCTCAAGCAAGTGACCATCACCCAAGCTTGGGGCGTGTTGCGCGGCGAGGGCTATCATTGGCAATACGAAGGGGGTTTCCAATGCACCCACCCCGGCCAGGTGCTCTGCGGTCGGGCGGTGACGGCCCTGTACATGCCCCGCCGACCTGACATGCGCAAGCTGATGGAGGAAAAGGGCGCCCGTTTGGGCTGCATCGGCGACCAAATCTCCTGGCCCATCGATCGCCTGGTGAAGGGTGATGTATATGTGGCCGATGTCTATGGCAAGATCGAGGAGGGGCCCATCATCGGTGATAACCTCTCCACCGCCATCTATGCCAATTCGGGCAACGGCGTGGTGCACGATGCCGCCGTGCGCGACCTGGATGGGATCAAGGCCATCCCCGGCTTTACCAGTTTTGTCCGTGGCTGGCACCCCTCCTACGCCTCGCCCACCATCATGCTGGTGGGGTTCAACTGTCCCGTGCGCATCGGCCACGCCACGGTGATGCCCGGCGACGTGGTGTTGGGCCGCGGCGATGGCGTCATCTTTATCCCGCCGCACCTGGCGGAGAAGGTGGCCCAGACCTCGGAGCTGGTCCGCCTGCGCGATGCCTTTGGCAAGCAGCGCCTGCGGGAGAAAAAGTACACCCCCGGCCAGATCGACGCCCGCTGGACCGACGAGATCGAGGCGGATTTCTCCCGCTGGCTGGAGGACCATATGGACGAGCTGCCCGTGCCCAAGGAGGCCATCCAGGAGCTGCTCAAACACCGCACCTGGTGAGGATATCAGCATCGTAGGATTTGACAACCCACCCCGTCGGTGGTAATATATATGCGAATTGATCGGATAGGCTGGGGTGCTCCTTGGCCCGGATGCCGGGAGCGTACAGGGGAAGTCGGTGCAAGTCCGACGCTGTCCCGCAACTGTAACTCGTGAGAGAAGCCAGGTTACCTGCCCCAGACCTTCATTCCCAAGCCTTCGCGCGAAAGGTGCTGGGATGGGCAAAGGTATGCTTTCCCTCCCGCAGCCGGGAGGGATTTTTTATCCCCAGAGCTGCCCCCCTGCTCCACGGTGCGAGCGGAAAGGGGGGCTGCCGATGCCTCGGGCCTCATAAGCCGCCTGCGGATCCACACGCGTCCTTCACAGGACTCCCCTGGGCACAAAGGAGAACTACCCATGCACCGTGTTGGGCAACGTTTCTTGGCCTGGCTGATGATTTTGGCGCTGGTGGCGACCAGCATCCCCGCCGTCGCTGCCGGCCCCATGGCTACTTTATCTGCGACCGATCTGCACACCCGTACCGAGGCCGTGGATCGGGCCTTGGCGTGGCTCTTGAGCCAACAAAACGACGATGGTTCCTTCCCCGCCGCCTTTGGTTCGCCGGCCAGTATCACCCTGGACGTGCTCCTGGCCGGTGTGGCCGCCGGCGCGGAGGTTTCCTCCTGGCGCGCGGCCGCCGGCCGGCCATCGGCCTTGGAGTATCTGGCCACTCAGGTGGATGCCTTCGCCACCGACGCCACATCGGCGGGTAAACTGCTCGCCGGCATCGCGGCCGCTGGGCTTGATCCCCGCGCCTTTGCCGGCGTGGACCTGGTGGCACGGGTCAAAAGTTATGCCGATGCCACGGGCGCCTTTGCCCCCTCCGCTTTGGGGCAGGCCTGGGCTATGCTGGGCCTGTTGGCCGCCCGCGAGCCGCTGCCCGCCGGCGCCGCCGACACCTTGATCGCCCTCCAGCAGCCCGATGGCGGCTGGGAAAGCGGCCCCGGCTGGGGCACCGATTCCAACACCACCGCCCTGGCCTTGCAAGCATTGGCGTCGGCAGGCCTGCCGGCGGATCACGCGGCCCTGACCCAGGGCCTGGCCTATCTGGCCGCCCAGCAAAGCCCCACCGGCGGCTTTACCTACTCCACCGCCTGGGGTACCACCGCCGATGCCAACTCTACTGCGTACGCTGTGCAGGCGCTGATCGCCCTGGGCCAGAACCCCCTCGGCGCGGCCTGGCGCAAAGGCGAGCGTTCCCCCTTGGACGATCTCTTGGCCTTGCAGTTGGCCGAGGGCGCCTTTGAATGGCAAGCCGGCACGGGCGCCAACCTTTTGGCCACGGCCCAGGCCATTCCGGCCCTCTTGGGCAAGCCCCTGCCCCTCCCCGGCATTATCCCGGCCATCCGCAGCGCCTTGGCCTACCTGCGTAGCGTGCAGCAGCCCGATGGCGGCTTTGCCGGTGGGATCTCGGCCAGCACCCAAGCCCTGATGGCCCTCTCGGCGGCCGGCGAGAACCCCCGCACTTGGCGCGGGGCCGGCGGCGTCTCGTTGCTGGATTATCTCGCCCGCCGGGCCGGCAGCTCCCGGGAGGCCGGCACCATCGGCCGGCTGATCACGGCCCTGGTCCTGGCCAACGAGAACCCCTACGCCTTTGGCGGGCGCAACCTCTTGGCCGATCTTCAGGGCTATTACGACGCTGCCACCGGCGCCTACGATGCCCACGGAAACATCTGGAACCATAGTTTGGCCTTGTGGGGCCTGGCCGCCACGGGCACACCCATTCCGGCCGAGGCCATCGCCTGGTTGCGGGCACAACAGCAGGCCGACGGGGGTTGGGGCTGGGCCATCGGCCAAGCCAGCGATAGCAATTCCACCGCCCTGGTCCTCCAGACCCTGCGCGCCTGCGGCGCGGCGCCCGACGACCCGGCCATCCAAAGCGCCGTAACGTATCTCCACGCCCAGCAAATGCCCGATGGTGGTTTCGCCTATGACGCATCCTTTGCCGCCGAGACGGACGCCAACTCTACCGCCAACGTCATCCAGGGCCTGTTGGCCATCGGGCTGGATCCCGAAAGGGGCTGGGCTTGGGCCCAGACCCTGACCAGCACCCAGGCCATCACCCTCACCGTGCGCAAACCGGCGGATGCCCTCCTGGCGCTGCAACGGAAGGATGGCGCCTTTGAATGGCAACCGGGCACGGGCCCGAACCTTTTGGCCACCGTGCAGGCCATCCCGGCCTTGGCCAAGATCACCTTCCCCCGGCGCAACCCGGCCCCCGTGGCCGCGCGGCAGGCCATCGCCTGGCTCAAAACGCAACAGAACGCCGATGGCTCCTTCCCGGCTGCCTTTGGCTCGCCGGTGGGCGTCACCTTGGACGTGGTCCTGGCCGCTGCGGCCGCCGGCGAGGACGTGGCCGCCTGGAAGACAACCCCCGACGGTCCCTCGCCGCTGGACTATCTGGCTACGGCCTTGGGCACTTGGAACACGAACGCCGCCAATATGGGCAAGTTCCTCACCGCCATCGCCGCGGCGCGGCAGAACCCCGCATCCTTCGGCGGGCAGAACCTGGTGCAGCTTTTGCTCGCCTACGATGATGGCACGGGCGCCTTTGGGCCTTCGGCCACGGATCAAGCCTGGGCCATAATCGGCCTGGCGGCGACGCGCTATCCCATCCGGCCGGCCGTGATCAATGCCCTCTTGGCCCTGCAACAGCCCGATGGCGGCTGGGAGAGCGGCCCCGGCTGGGGCACCGATTCCAACACCACCGCCCTGGCCCTGCAAGCCCTGGCCGCTGCCGGCCTTCCCGGCAACCACGAAGCGATCCAAGCGGCAGTGGCCTACTTGCGGGCGCAGCAGAGCCCCACAGGCGGCTTTGCCTATTCCACCGCCTGGGGCACCGATGCCGATGCCAACTCCACCGCCTACGGCATCCAAGGCCTCCTGGCCGCCGGCGAGGATCCGGCCGGCGCCGCTTGGGAAAAGAACGGCGTCTCACCGCTGGAGGATTTGCTCAATTTCCAACTGCCCAGCGGCGCCTTTGCATGGCAGCCGGGCACAGGCGCGAACCTGCTCGCCACGGCCCAGGCCGTGCCGGCTCTGCTCTTTGAGACCTTGCCGCTGCAGGTGATGCCCGTGGGCAACCTCTGGTTGCCCCTAATCGGCGGCCGGCCTGCCGCCTCCTAAATAGTGGTCTTGGGACCAACCTCCTTCCCTTGTCCTGGGCCTCTCTGACCCGGAGGCCCAGGAATCATTTTTGAGCGAGAAGAATCATGCAACAAGCCTTGCGCAAATGCTTGATCGGGACGTTGGCCCTTCTCCTCCTGGTCCAAAGTGGCTTGGCCCAAAGTACGACAGAGAGCGAAGCCGCTGTGGTCATCTCCTTCGGCGAGGACAGGGTGATCGTGCGTCGGGTGGCCTTCAGCGGTGAATCCATCACCGGCCTGGAGCTGTTCCAACGATCGGGCTTGGACCTGGCCACGAACCAAGGCATGATCTGCCGGATCGCCGGGGTGGGCTGCCCGGCAGAGAATTGTTGGTGCCAATGCGATTTGGCCAAGCCCCCTTGCGTGTATTGGCGCTATTTCCATCTGCAAGAGGGGCAGTGGCGTTACTCCGGCCTGGGCGCGGGGCAGTATCTGGTCAAGCCCGGCGGGGTGGATGGCTGGGCCTGGGGCGATAACAGCGCCCGCCTGCCAGCGGTGGAACCCGGTGCCCTGTTCGACCCTCAACGCCTTGGCCCAGGGTTGCCCCAGGTGCGCCTAGACCAGGGCGACCTGGAC
>DAOTZU010000268.1:0-12443 GCA_034433995.1 Anaerolineae bacterium | reverse complement strand
AACAGGCCTTGCATGCGCCCCTCTCCGACGCCGACCGAGCCCAGATCGAGGCCTACGCCGCCCAATTGGGCACCGAAGAGTCCTAGACCGGAGCTGAAAGTAAAAACTGCAGGGTAAAAGATGAAAAGCATCATAGACACCAGGTCAGTCTATTTCGCGGGGGAAAGGGCCATGATGCATCGCTGAGCCAAGCCGGCATATCTCGTTCCGCCCCTGTGCCCCTTCTACCCCCTGAAACCTGCCCCTGGTTGTCCCAAAGGTTTGTTGTGGATCGTGTCCATGACCCTGGTGCGCCCGCGCCCGGTCGCCCCCTGGGGGGTTGCCGTGAAAGAATTCCGGGCAGCTTGCATGGCATGGATATGATCGGCCCACTTATGATAGAAAGGGGGGGCAACCATATGGTTACTCCGAAGAAAAGCACACCGTCTCCCGTGCAAATGCGCGGCAGCGCGGCGCCCAATGGCGCGGCGCCAAAGAAGGAAACACCCACGCGCCCCGTGGCCGCCGGCAAGCCCGGCGCTCCCGCGGCGCGGCCCCCTGCCGGCGAGCGCGGCCCGGCGACCAAGCGCCCCGCCGAACCCGCCGAGGCGAAACCCAAAGAGCTGGAATTGCCGCCCAGCATCACCGTCCGTGAGCTGGCGAACCTGATGCAGTGCAGCCCCATCGAGCTGATCAAACAATTGATGAACGCCGGGATCATGGCCAACATCAATCAACAGCTCGACCACGATACGGCGGCCATTGTGGCCGAGGACATGGGCTTTACCGTGCGCGAGCCCAAACCCCCTGAGCCGCCCCAAGAGGAAGAGAAGGCGGCCCCGCCTGCGCCCATCGCCCGCCAGCGCGTGTACAGCGAAGAGGAAAAGAAGCACCTTCGGGAGCGGCCGCCGGTGGTGACCATCTTGGGCCATGTGGACCACGGCAAGACCTCCCTCCTGGACGTCATCCGCCGCACCAACGTGCAGGCCCAGGAGGTGGGCGGCATCACCCAGCATGTGGGCGCCTACCAGGTGCGCGTGCAAGACAAAGTCATCACCTTCTTGGATACTCCCGGCCATGAGGCCTTTACCGCCATGCGGGCCCGCGGGGCCAGCGTGACGGATATCGCCATCCTGGTGGTGGCCGCCGATGACGGCGTGCAGCCCCAGACCTTGGAGGCCATCAACCATGCCCGCGCCGCCGGCGTGCCCATCATCGTCGCCCTGAACAAGATCGACCTGCCCACCGCCAACCCCGATCGGGTGAAACAGCAACTGGCCGACGTGGGTCTGGTGGCCGAAGATTGGGGCGGCGAGACCATCTGCGTGCCCGTCTCGGCCAAGACCAAGGTGGGGATCGATACCCTGCTGGACATGATCCTTTTGGTGGCAGAGATGGCCGAGTTGCGCGCCAACCCACGGGCCGTGGCCGAGGGCGTGGTCATCGAGGGCAAGATGGACCGCTCCCGTGGCCCCACGGCCACCTTGTTGGTGCAGGAGGGCACCCTCAAAGTGGGAGATGTTTTGGTGGTGGGCCCCACCTATGGCAAGATCAGGGCCATGTTCGATCATCAGGGCCAGGAGATCAAGCGGGCCGGACCCTCCACCCCGGTGGTGGTGATGGGGTTGCACCAGGTGCCGGCGGCCGGCGACCGCTTCCAGGTGGTCGCCGACGAGCGTGAGGCCAAAGAATTGGCCGAACAGCGCGCCGCGGCCCTCCAGGCCAGCACAGGCCAACCCGCCCAGGCCCTCACCTTGGAGCAGATCTACCAACGGGCCCAGGAGGGCGCCGTGCAGGCCTTGAACCTGATCCTGAAGGCCGATGTCCAAGGCAGCCTGGAACCGATCCGGAACTCGCTGGAAAAGCTCGACGTGGGCGATCTTAAGGTGCGCTTTATCCACCAAGGCGTGGGGAATATCGCCGAATCGGACGTGATGCTGGCCAGCGCCTCCAAGGCGATCATCATCGGCTTTAACGTGGGTGTGGACCAAGCGGCGCAACGCCTGGCCGAGACGGAGGGGGTCAGCATCCGCACCTACAACATCATCTATCGCCTGATCGAGGATGTCCAATTGGCGTTGCAGGGGATGTTGGCGCCCGAATACCAAGAGGTGATCGTCGGACGGGCCATCGTGCGCGAGCTCTTTAATGTGCCACGTTGGGGCAAGATCGCCGGCGTGCAGGTGAGCGAAGGCAAGGCGCTGCGCAATGCCCAGGTGCGGGTCAAACGCAATGGCCAGACGGTCTTTACGGGGCGGGTCGGTTCCCTCAGGCGCTTTACCGAGGATGTGCGCGAGGTGAACACCGGCCTGGAATGCGGCGTCGGCATAGAGGGGTTCGACGGGTTCCAAGTCGAGGATATTCTCGAGTTCTTTACCCAAGAGCTGGTGAAAAAATAGTCTGTGGAGGTTGGCCATGCCCAACTTTCGTCGGGAAAGGGCCAATAGTTTCATCCAAGAGGAGCTGACCTTGCTCCTGCGCCAGAGCGTGCGCGATCCACGGGTGCAGAGCATCACGGTAACCGATGTGGATCTGACGGTTGATCGGCGCATCGCCCGGGTGTACGTGGCCTGCTACGAGGGCGAGGAGGCCCTGCAGGAGGCCCTGGCCGGTTTAGAGAGCGCCAAGGCCTTTTTGCGCCGCGAGATCGGCCAGTTGCTGCACTGGCGCTTTACCCCCGAACTCGAGTTTCGCGTGGATCGCTCGTGGCAAAAAGGCGCCAAGATCGACCGCCTGTTGCGCGAACTCAACAGCACCGAGACGGAACCAGAGACCGAGGAGGACGCGGAGCAAGATGGATGAATTGGCGGCGATACAACAGCTCCTGGCCTCGGCGCGCAGGGCCCTTGTGGCGACCCACATCATGCCCGATGGCGATGCCATCGCCTCCGCGTTGGGCCTTGCCTGGGCCTTGCGGCGCAAGGGGCTGGAGGCTCGCCTGGCCTGCGAGGACCCCGTCCCGGCCGAGCTGCGCTTTCTGCCGGGAAGCGCGGATTTTGCCCCGCGCACCCGCACCGATGAGGACGTCATCATCGCCGTGGATTGCGGTGACCTGAGCCGCCTGGGCAAGGTGTATCAGGCGGAGGCCTTTGCCGGGGTGCCTTTGGTGAATATCGATCACCACGGCACCAACCCTCACTTTGGCACGGTGAATTGGGTGGAGACGCGCTCCTCCACCGCCGAGCTGGTCCTGGAGCTGGTGCGCTTTCTGGGGATCCCTTTGGATCTCCCCATCGCCACCTGCCTTTTAACGGGCATCCTCACCGATACCCGTGGCTTTCGCACCGCCAGCACCACCGCCGAGACGCTGCACGCGGCCATGACCTTGGTGGCGGCGGGCGCCCCCTTGGCCCAGATCGCCGATGCCGTGTTCAACCGCCGCCCCCTGGAGGCCTTGCGCCTGTGGGGCACCGCGCTGACGACGGCGCGCCACGAGGACGGCATCCTCTGGGTGCCGATCTCCCGAGAGATGCTGCGCGCCTTGGGGGCCACCGATGCCGCCGTCTCGGGGTTGGCCAATTTCCTGAGCACCTTCGACCACACCCTGGTGTACGTCGTCCTGCACGAGCTGGCCGACGGGCAGGTGGATGTGAACCTGCGCTCCCGACCGGAGGTGAACGTCGCGGCGGTGGCCCAGGCCCTGGGCGGCGGGGGACATCCCCAGGCGGCGGGATGCCTCCTCCCCGGCCCTCTGGAACGGGCTGAGGAGCTGGTCCTGGGCGCGCTGCGGAGCGCCCTCCGGCAGGGGAAGGCGATACAGCAAGATTCCGCTCAGAAGGACGGAGCCTGATGGACCTTCCAGGCGGAGGCGGGCGGGGGCCTGCCCTCGCCGGCGTCTTGGTGCTTGACAAGCCCCAAGGGCTGACCTCCCACGATGTGGTGGCCGAGGTGCGACGTCTCACCGGGGTGCGCCGCGTGGGCCACGCCGGCACCCTCGACCCTTTGGCCACCGGCGTTTTGCTGGTCTGTCTGGGCCCGGCGACGCGGCTGGCGGAATATCTCGCCGAAGGGCGCAAAAGCTATCGAGCGACCATCCATCTGGGCCTCGCCACCGATACCTGGGATGCCGCAGGGCGCGTGGTGGAGGAGCATTCTTGGGAGCATCTTTCCCGCGAGGCCGTGGAGGAGGCCCTGGCCCATTTTCGCGGCGCCATCTGGCAGGTTCCGCCCATGTATGCGGCGCTCAAACGCGATGGCCAGCCCCTTTACCGCCTGGCCCGCCAAGGGGTGGAGGTGGAACGCGCGCCACGCCAGGTGCACATTGACGACCTGCAGCTCCTCGCTTGGCAGCCGCCCCGGGTCACCATCGAGCTCACATGCTCCAAAGGGACGTATGTGCGCAGCCTGGCCCACGAGCTGGGCCAACGCCTGGGCGTGGGCGGGCATCTGGCCGAGCTGGTGCGCCTGGCGGTGGGCCCCTTCCGTTTGGAGCAGGCGGTCAACCTGGAGCGCTTCCGCGCTTTATGCGCCACCGGAGGATGGCGCGCTGCGCTCCTCCCCCTGGAGGACGCCGTGCGTCACCTGCCGCGCCTCGAGGTGGATGGGGATGCGGCGCGACGTTTGGCGTTGGGCCAGATAGTGGCCCTTCCGCCGGGCGAGGATGACCATCCTCATGCCGTCTACGATGGCCGCGGGCGTTTCCTGGGCATCGTGCGCTACCGGCCGGACCAAGGCGGTTGGCAACCGGAGAAGGTTTTCGTCACACCGGAGAAACTTTGAGGCGAGGCGATGCGCATCGTCCATACTCTTGAGCAAGCACAACCGGAACGCGATACCGTCTTGACCATCGGCAGCTTTGACGGGGTCCATCGGGGGCACCAACATCTCGTGCGCCAACTGGTGCAGCGCGCCCGGGAGACGGGCCGCCTCAGCATGGCCCTGAGTTTTTATCCCCACCCTCGCGCCGTGCTGCACCCGGAGCTGCGCCCCGCCTACCTTTCCACCCCCCAGGAGCGGGCCGCCATCCTGGCCGCCTTGGAGCTGGATCTTTTGCTCCTCCTGCCCTTCACCAAGGAGCTGGCCGCCACGCCGGCCGCCGATTTTATGGGCGAATTGGTGCGCCGGTTGCGCCTCCGCGAGCTGTGGGTGGGGCCGGATTTTTCCTTGGGGCGCGGGCGCGAGGGAGACGTGGCCGCCTTGCGTGCCCTGGGCCAGGAGCTGGGTTACGCGCTCCATGTCGTCGAGCCTTTGATGGAAAATGGCGAGGTGATCAGCAGCACCCGCATTCGCCATCTCTTGCAGGAAGGACAGGTGGAGGAGGCCGCCAAGCTCCTGGGCCGCCCCTATTCCGTGATGGGCACAGTGATCCAGGGCGCCCATCGGGGCCGGTCCCTGGGGTTCCGCACGGCCAATCTGCGCCCCGATCCCGAACGAGCCCTGCCCGCCGATGGGGTGTATGTCATCTGGGCCAGCACGGGCAATGAACGTCACGGCGGCGTGGCCAATATCGGCGTGCGGCCCAGCTTTGGCACGGGTGAGCGCCTTCTGGAGGCCCACCTGCTGGACTACTCTGGCGACCTTTATAGCCAGGACCTTCTCGTGGAGTTTGTGCGCTTTCTGCGCCCGGAACGGCGCTTTGCCGACACGGCCGCTCTGGTGGAACAGATCCGGCGCGATATCGCCCAGGCCCGGGCCGTCTTGGCCGAGATCGCGGCCCAGGAGTGATTCCCATGGGCCAAGAAGCATTGCCCCCTTTTGAGGAGATCCCCCACACGGCAGATCTGGCCCTCAGGGTGCGCAGCGCGGATTGGCCCGCCCTGCTGCTCCACGCCGCCCAGGGGCTTTTTTACCTCCTGCGCTGCGAGGCCCGTGGCCCGGCCGCCCCGGTGAGCCGCGAGATCACCTTGGAGGCCGACGACCCTGAAACCCTCTTGGTGGATTGGCTCAACGAACTGATCTACCTGAGCGAGACCCACCACGAGCTGTACACCGCTTTTGCCTTCACCCACCTCACGTGGACGCATTTGCACGCCACGGTGCAGGGCTGGGACCATCATCCGCCGCAGAAATACATCAAAGCAGCCACTTTTTTTGACCTCAAGCTGCTCTCCACGGCGGCGGGTTATGAGGTGACCATCACTTTTGATGTATAATAGTGATAGGACGTCATTGCGGTCAACGTCCTCCCCGCGAGTTCAGACCGCCTGGAGGAAGAACCATGGTGCACAAACATGAGCTGATCCGCATAGCGCCCTTTGTGTACGAGATCCCCGCCGACTACCGCCCCAAGATGCGGGTGCCGGCCAGGATCTATGCCAACGACGAGATCCTGGAGATGGCCTTGGGTGACCGCTCGGTGGAACAACTGATCAACACGGCCACCTTGCCGGGCGTGGTGCGCTACGCCCTGGCCATGCCCGACGTCCACCAGGGCTACGGTTTTCCCATCGGCGGCGTGGCCGCCACGCTGCTGCCGGATGGGATCATCTCCCCCGGCGGCGTGGGGTATGACATCAACTGCGGCGTGCGCTTGCTGGCCACCTCCATCGAGGCCGAGGCCCTGCGCCCCCACATGGACCGGCTGATGAACACCCTCTTCAAGAACGTGGCCAGCGGAGTGGGCGCCGCCGGCGGCCTGCGCCTGGAGAACAAGACCCTGCGGGCCGTGCTGGAGGAGGGGGCCAAGTGGGCGGTCAGGCAAGGGTACGGCATCCAGGAAGACTTGGAACACACCGAGGACGGCGGCTGCATGACGGCGGCCAACGCCTCCGCCCTCAGCCCCAGGGCCTTGGAGAGAGGCCGCGACCAGGTGGGGACTTTGGGCTCGGGCAACCATTTCCTGGAGGTGGACGAGATCGTCGAGGTTTACGACGAGGCGCTGGCCGAGGCCCTGGGCCTGGTGCGGGGCCGGGCGTGCGTCTGGATCCACTGCGGCTCACGGGGGCTGGGGCACCAGGTGTGCACCGACGCCGTGCGGCTGATGCAGCAGAGCGTCAAAAAATACAACCTCGACCTGCCCGATCGCGAGCTGGTCTGCGCGCCCTTCCATTCGCCGGAGGGGCAGCAATACTTCCAGGCCATGGCCTGCGCGGCGAATTACGCCTGGGCCAACCGCCAGGTGATCACCCATCTGGTGCGCCGGAGCTTTGAGGAAGCGCTGGCCGGGCGGCTGCCGGTGGGCGAGCTACGCCAGGTCTATGACGTCTGCCACAACATCGCCAAGGTGGAACGGCACCCGGTGGATGGCAAGACGGTGGAGCTGTGCGTCCACCGCAAAGGGGCCACCCGCGCCTTTGGCCCCGGCCGGCCGGAGGTGCCCCGCGCCTATCGCGCCGTGGGCCAGCCGGTGCTCATCCCCGGCAGCATGGGCACCAGCTCTTACATTTTGGTGGGCACCGAGAAGGCGATGCAAGACACCTTTGGCAGCTCCTGCCACGGCGCCGGACGGGTGTGGAGCCGCGCTCAATCCAAGCGCAGCATCCGCGGCGAGGAGCTCAAGGCAGAGTTGGAGCGGGCCGACATCCTCGTGCGCACCGATAGCCTCTCCGGCCTGGCCGAGGAGGCCCCGGAGGCGTACAAGGATGTGGAGCAGGTGGTGAACGTGGTGCACCAGGCGGGGATCGCCCGCAAAGTGGCCCGCACCCGGCCTTTGGGGGTGATCAAGGGCTAGGCTGCCTCAGCCAAAGCGGCCGGTGATGTAATCCTCCGTCCGCTTGTCCTTGGGCGTAGTGAACAGCTGGCGGGTGGGGCCATATTCCACCAAACGCCCCACCTGGCCATCGCCGGTGAGGAAAAAGGCCGTATAATCCGAAACCCGCGCGGCCTGTTGCATGTTGTGGGTCACCACCACGATGGTGTAATCCTGGGCCAGTTGGCGCATCAAGTCCTCGATCTTGAGGGTGGCGATGGGGTCCAGGGCCGAGGCCGGCTCGTCCATCAGGATCACCTCCGGCTTGATGGCGATGACCCGGGCGATGCACAGCCGCTGCTGCTGCCCCAGGGAGAGGGAGAGGGCATCTTGGCGCAACATGTCCTTGACCTCATCCCACAAATTCGCCCCTCGCAGGCTCTGCTCCACCACCTCCGCCAGCGCCGGCCCCCTGCAAAGGCCCAACACCCGCGGACCAAAGGCCACATTATCAAAGATGGATTGCGGGAAGGGGTTGGGCCGCTGAAAGACCATCCCCACCCGGCGGCGCAGCGCCACAACGTCGTTCCCCGGCGCATAGATATCCTGGCCATCGAGCAACACCTTGCCCTGCACGCGCACGCCTGGGATGGTATCATTCATGCGGTTCAGGCAGCGCAAAAAGGTGGATTTGCCGCAACCCGAGGGGCCGATCAACGCCGTGATGCGCCGCTCAGGGATGCCGATAGAAACATCCTCCAGGGCCAGCTTCTGGCCATAGTACACAGAGAGCCCCTGGGTCTCCATCTTGAACGTGGTCATTGCTTTTCCGCTCAGCCGAAACGCCCGGTGATGTAATCTTCGGTGCGCCGATCCCGCGGCGCAGTAAAGAGCTCCTTGCCCGGCCGATATTCGATCAGCTCGCCCATCAGGAAAAAGGCGGCGTAATCCGCCAGCCGCGCTGCCTGTTGGATGCTGTGGGGCACGATGATAATGGTATAGTGCTCTTTCAAGGTCAGAAGAGAGTGCTCCACCTTGCTGGTGGAGATGGGGTCCAACCCCGAAGTGGGCTCATCCAAGAGGAGCACCTCCGGCTGGAGGGCAAGGCTGCGGGCGATGCACAGGCGCTGCTGCTGGCCGCCGGAGAGGGCGCTGGCCGGGCTATCCAACCGGTCCTTCACTTCGTCCCACAGGGCCGCTTGGATCAGGCTGCGCTCCACGATCTCGTCCAAGCGCCCGCGGTTGCGCTCTCCGGCCAGCCGAGGGCCGTATTCCACGTTAAAGCGGATGGTCCCCGGCAGGGGGAGCGGCAGGGCAAAGACCATGCCCACCCGCCGGCGCAGCTCGGCCACGTTGGTGCCGGGGGCATAAATATCGCGCCCGTTCAGATAGATGTGGCCGGACATGCGCGTCCCCTCCACCAGGTCGTTCAACCGGTTGATCAGCCGCAGCAAAGTGGTCTTGCCGCCCCCGGAGGGCCCGAAAAAGACGGTGATGCTGTGGGCGGGAACGTCCAGCGTGACGTTGCGCAGGGCCACGGACTCGCCGTAGGCGTAGGTCACATCGGCGATGCGCACCTTGGGCTCGCCAGGTTCGGACATCACCACTGCCGCCTCCGACGGAAATAGCTGCGAATCATGGTGGCCACCACGTTCAACGATAGCACCAGCGCCAAGAGCACCAAAGCCGTGCCGTATTGCACTTGAAGCGGCATCCCCGGCACCTGGGTGCTGATCACATACAGATGATAGGGCAGGGCCATGGTCTGGTCAAAGGGACTGCGGGGCAGCCGAGGCAGATAAAAGGCGGCTACGGTGAAGAGGATGGGGGCCGTCTCCCCGCCGGCGCGGAGCAGGCCCAGGATGATGCCGGTGATGATGCCCGGCAGCGCCTGGGGCAGGATGATGTGGCGAATGCCCTGCCAGCGCGTGCCGCCCAGGCTGGCGCTGACGGTGCGGAATTCGGTGGGCACGGCGCGCAGCGCCTCCTCGCTGGTGATGATGATGATGGGCAAGGTCATGATGGCCAAGGTGAGGGATCCGGCCAAGATGGAGGTTCCCAGATTGAGAAAGAGCACAAAAAGGGCCAGCCCGAACAGCCCGTAAACCACCGAGGGGATGCCGGCCAGGTTCACAATGGCCAAGCGAATGGCGCGGGTGAGCCAGGTATCGCGGGCGTACTCGGCAAGGTAGATGGCCCCGCCCACCCCCACAGGGATGGCCGCCAGGGCCGTGCCCAAAGTCAGCAAGACGGTGCCCACGATGGCGGGCAAGATGCCCCCGGCCTTCATGCCGTCTCGGGGCATGGCGGTGAGGAATTCCCAGTTGATGGCCCCGATGCCGCGCACCACGATCATCCCCACCACCAAAAGGATGGGGATCACCACCACCAGGGCGATGAAGGTGAGCAAAGCAAAGCCTAACCGTTGTACGAGATAGCGATGCATCAGCGCAACCCTCCGCGCCGTCGCTTCTGAAACATGGTAGAGGCCGCGGCCAGATTAATGACAAAGGTCAGCACAAAGAGCACCACGCCGATGCCGAAAAGGGCATGATAGTGGGTGCTGCCTTGGGCCACCTCGCCCATCTCGGCGGCGATGGTGGCCGTCATGGTGCGGATGGGGCGGAAAAGGGAATCCCACGTGAGGGGCATGCGGGCGGCGTTGCCGGTGACCATCATCACGGCCATGGTCTCGCCGATGGCGCGGCCCATGCCCAGCATCACCGCCGTCAGGATCCCCGAGCGAGCCGCCGGCACCACCACCCGCCAGATGGTCTGCCATTTGGTGGCGGCCATGGCCAGGCTGGCATCGCGGTAGCTCTTGGGCACAGCATCCAGGGCATCCTCGGCCACGCTGATGATGGTGGGCAGGGCCATGTAGGCCAAGAGCAGCGCGCCGGTGAAGGCGGTTAGCCCGGTGGGCACATGCAAGACCTCGCGGATGAGGGGGGCCACAAAGGTCATGCCAAAAAAGCCCAGCACCACCGAGGGGATGCCCGCCAAAACCTCGATGAGGGGCTTGAGCACCTCGCGCACCCAAGGGGGCGCCACCTCGCGCACAAAGACCGCCGTGGCCACGCCCAAGGGCAAAGCCATGAGGATGGCCGTGAAGGTCACCACCAGCGAACCCAAAATTAATGGCAGCGTGCCGTAAAGATTAAAGGTGGGATACCAGCGGACGCCGAACAGGTTATCCGCCGGGATCTGGAAAAAGGCAGGTAGGCCCTCGCGCAAAAGAAAGAGAAAGATCAAAACGACGAACCCGATGGTAGAGAAGCCCAACACCCGCACCAGGGCCACAATGGCAAATTCCGACCAATGGGTCGTCGCGCGTTCCTTCATGGATGCCCAACCCTCATGGATTCCCCGCGCCCTTGGCCAGGGGGACAAATCCCAATGTGCTCACCAAGGCCTGACCGTCGCTCAAGATCCATTCCAGATAGGCCTTGATGACCCCCTGGGGCTCGCCGGCGGTGTACATATAGAGCGGTCGCGAAATGGGATACGAGCCATCGTTCACCGTCTCCACCGAAGGCAAAACATACGGGCCGCCCGCCTCGCGGGCCACGGCCAGAGTCTTTTGGTCGGGCGTGACATAGCCCAACCCGTCATAACCGATGGCGTTGGGGTTCTGGCGCACCTCCGCGCTGATCCCCTCCGAAGAGGGCATGAGCAGGGTATCGGGCGAAAAGAGGAGGTCGCTTTTTTGGCCCAGGCGGATCACGTTCTCCAAGAAATAGACATACGTGCCCGAATTGGATTCACGGGAAAGGAGGACGATGGGACGATCCTCGCCCCCCACCTCGCGCCAGTTGGTGATCTTGCCGGTGTAGATGGCCGAAATCTGCTCGAGGGTGAGCCCATGCACAGGATTAGAGGGGTGGACGACGATGGCGATGGCGTCGCGGGCCACCACAAACTCCACCGGCGTGATCCCGTTGGCCTTGGCGGCGGCGATCTCCTCCGGCTTCATCTCCCGCGAGGCATTGGCGATATCCACCGTGCCGTTGATCATGGCGGCGATCCCCGTGCCCGTTCCGCCCCCCGTCACCGAGATGCGCACCTCCGGGTGGAGATTCATGTAGGCCTCGGCCCAAGCCAGGGCCAGGTTCACCAAGGTATCCGAACCCTTGTTGACGATGGTCTGGGCCGTGGCCGTTTGGGCGGCGACGCTTTCGGAGGACGGTCTGCACCCCGCGAGGACGATCAAAAGGGACGCCAGCAGCGCCCAACGCCACCAGGGATTGCTGGCGAGGGCCTGCCACGATCCGGCCATGGGCCGGCGCAGGAAATCGCCCGGCCTCAAGCTCTTGTGCCTCATCACGAGGCGATTCTACCCGATCCTGAGACGGCGTCAAGTCGCCGGCAGGCATTAGAGCTGTCAGGTCTTGCGGACCTGACAGCTCTTTTCTCCTTTTCAGAGCTATCTATTGGCCGCCCGCCAGAGGCGCATGAGCGCCTCTACATAGTAATAATCGCCCCAGATGAGGGCTTCGTCCACAGCCCCTCCCGCCGGGCGGTGGGCGCAGCCGTGCAAGAGGATGCCATCTTTTGAGGGATCACGGTTGAGGTAATTGCGGGTGAGGGAGGCCAAGATCTCCAGCGCCGCCTGGCGATAGCGGGCCCGCTTGGCGCCATCGGGATGCGCCTCGCCCAATTCCAAAAGGCCCGCCGCGGCGATGGCCGCAGCCGAGCTATCCTTGGGCTCGCCCTCGAAGGAGGGCAGCAGGAAATCCCAGTAGGGCACGCGATCCTCGGGCAGATGGGCCAAGAAATAATCCGCCACCTGTTCCACGGTGCCCCAGTAGGTCAGCCGGCCGGTGCGCCGCGCCGCGATGGCAAAGCCATAGATCGCCCAAGCCTGCCCCCGGGACCAGCACGAGTCATCGCTATACCC
>DAOTZU010000267.1:0-4547 GCA_034433995.1 Anaerolineae bacterium | reverse complement strand
GGAGACCCTGCGCGAGTTGGTGCGGGCGCTCGTCGCCGAGGGCCCCAAGCCGAGCGAGGGGCGGTTAGCCCAGATCCAGGGGCTGTGTTTCAAGTCGGGGGAGGGGGTGGTCTGCAACCCGGCGCGGCCGCTGATCCGCGACCTGGATTCCCTGCCCTTCCCGGCGCGGCACCTATTCGCCCTCTCGCGCTATCCACTCTATGCGCCCAACGGCGAGCGCATGGTGACCCTCCTTTCCAGCCGGGGATGCCCCTACAATTGCAGCTATTGCTTCAAGGGGATCGTGGGGCGCACGTACCGCCAGCGCAGCCCGGAGAACATCCTCGCCGAGATCCGCAGCCTGATGGAGAGGTATGGCTACCGCTACTTCTATTTCATCGACGACCTCTTCACCATCGATCGGCGGCGCCTGAGCGCCCTCGCCGAGCGGATGATCGCCGAGGGGCTGGATATCCGCTGGCAATGCCTGGCGCGGGTGGATCGGGTGACGCCGGAGCTTCTGAAGCTCATGTATCGCGCCGGGTGCCGCGAGGTGCATTACGGCATTGAATCGGGAAACCAGGCGATCCTGGAGCGCATCGGCAAGGAGATCACCTTGGAGCAGGTGCGCCGGGCCGTGGCCTGGACGGCCGAGGCGGGCATCCTGGCCAAGGGCTACTTCATGCTGGGCTTGCCGGGGGATACCGAGGAGACGATGGCCGAGACGATCCGCTTCGCCTGTGAGCTGGAGCTGGACCAGGCCATGTTCAGCCTAACCACGCCCTTCCCGGGCACGCGCCTGTGGGATGAGCTGGTGGCCAAACACCCGGAGGTAGAATTCAACCAGGATTTTTCGCGCGCCTTTTACTACCTCAACTACGACGAGATGGTCAAGCCCTTTTTCAACGTCTCCGAGGTCTCTGACGAGCGGCTCGCGCAGTTGGCCCTTGAGGCGCGGAGGCGGTTCTGGGAGGCCAAAAGGCGGCGCAAATACCTGCGGGCCTTGGGGCCGGTGGTGGGCCGGGTGGTTTATGAGCTCTCGCGGCTGCGGCCGATTCGCCTCATCGGGCGAGGGCTTTTGCGCATTGGCCCCTTGCGGCGCATCCTGGGCCGCAACCAACTGGGCGACCATGCCCTGAAGGAGGAGTATCTGCGGACGTGGAGTTGATGGACAAGATCGGCCGCCGCTTGCAGCGCTATCGGCGTCTGGCGCGGATGCCCTGGCGCTATGTGAACTATGCCCTGCACAATCCCCGGCCTTGGTGCTATCCGGAGCGCATGTACCTGGAATCCACCAACGCCTGTAACTTGCGCTGCGTGATGTGCCCCACGGGGCGCGGGCTGACCCGACGCAAGAAGGGCTTTATGGATTGGGACCTATTCCGGCAGATCGTGGACGAGATGGCCCCCCACGTGAGCACGACCACCCTGCACATCTGGGGCGAGCCGCTCTTACATCCCCGGATCGTGGAGATGATCGCCTACTGCCGCCAGCGGCGCCTGCACGCCGAGATCTCCACCAACGCCGTCCTATTGACCCCGGAGATGAGCCGGGCGATCCTGGAGGCTGGCTTGGGGGCGATCTACCTCTGTCTGGATGGGGCCACGCCGGAGACCTATGAGCAGGTGCGCCGCGAGGCCAGCTTCCAGCAGACCCGCGAGAACATCCTCAAATTCCTGGAGCTGCGCGTGCGCGGGGGATACGCCCAGCCGCGCACCAAGCTGCAGATCATCGAGATCGCCCCAACGGCCAAGGAGATAGAGGCCTTTAAGCGGGCCTGGAGCATCCCCGGCGTGGATCAGATCAACGTCAAGGCCTTTGATTCCTGGGGGGAGCAGATCCAGGATATCAGCGCCCTGCGTCCGGGGGAGAGGCCCAAGCTGCCGGCGCGCTTTCATTGCCCTAACTTGTGGTATCACGTGCACATCTATTGGGATGGCACCTTGGTCTGCTGTGACCGCGACTTTGATGCCGCCTATCCCCTGGGGAACGTGGGGGACGGGGTGATGAAGGCCTGGCGGGGGCCGGCGATGACCCGCTTGCGGCTGAAGCACATCAACCACGACCTGGACGATGTGCCCTCGTGTGGCCGGTGCGTGGAGTGGGCCTGGTGGAGGCCGACCTGGACCACCGCGCAGGGCAATGTCCCCCTGGAGGGCAGGGCGCCTACAGCATGAGCACACGCCTGACACGCTTGGGGGAGTCGCATCGGGGGCTGGTGGGGGCCTTGGGCCTGTTGGTGCTCTTGGCCCTGGCCACCGCGCTGCGGCTGGCGGGGATCGGCGCCGAATCCATCTGGCTGGACGAGGCCACCAGCCTGATGCTGGCGCGGATGGATCTGCCGGAGCTGATCCGGACCGCCTCGGTGGATGTACACCCTCCGCTTTACTATATCCTGCTCCATTTTTGGATCCCCTTGGGAGAGAGCGAGGCCGTCCTCCGCGGCCTTTCCACCGTGGCCGGGGTGCTCAACGTGTGGGTGCTCTACAGGCTGGGGCGGACCCTCTTTGACGCGCAGACGGGCTGGATCGCGGCGGCGCTCTTGGCGGTATCCCCCTTGCATATCTGGTACTCCCAAGAGGCGCGCATGTACGCCTGGGTCGCGGCGCTGATGTCGGGTTCCATCCTGCTGGCCCTGTGGTTCTGGCGGCGGGGCGATGGGCTGACCTGGCTGGGCTATGTCCTGGTGACGGCGGCGGCGATCTACACCCACTATTACGCGGTGTTCGGCATCCTGGTCGTCAACCTGTTTTTCCTGTACCTTTGGGTGCGGGGCGCGTTGAGGCGGCGCGGCGGGGCCCCGGATGGGCGATTGGTTTGGGGGTGGATCGCGGCACAGGTGGCGGTGTTCGTCCTCTTTATCCCCTGGCTGCCCCTGTTCCTAGTCCCGATCACGGTGGGCGGAGAGGGCTGGGTGAGCTTTGTGGGCAAGCCCTCCCCGGAGGCGCTGGCGCAGACGCTCGTGCTCTATATGGTGGGCAGCGCGCGGGCAGAGTATCCTGTGTTGGTGCGCCGCCTGGCCTATGTGCTCTTCGTGGGAGCCTTCCTCCTCGGGCTGTGGCCGCGATGGGGGGCAGGTAGGGGACAGGGGGCGGGGATCAAGGATCGGACTCCTGATCCCCGATCCCTAATCCCTGAGGAAGCTGAGGCCCTGGGCTTTTGCTTGGCCTATCTGGTGTTGCCGCTGGGGATCGCCTGGGTGGCCTCGCAAGTGCTCAAGCCGATGTATTCGGCGCGCTACATGTTGCCCTTCCTGATCCCCTTCCTCTTGATCGTCGCCCGGGGGCTGCGCAAGGTGCCCTGGGTGGCGCTGCGGGCGGCGCTCTTGGTGGCCCTGCTCGTCGTCATGGGGGTGGGGGTCGCAGCGCAAGCCCGGACGATGGACAAGCCCGATTGGCGCAGTTGGTCGGCCAAGTTGGTGCAGATGGCCCGCGAGGACGATCTGCTGCTTTTCGTGCCCGGCTGGCATATCAAGCCCTTTGACTATTACGCCCAGGGGAAGTTGCACCGGTTCGGCGGCGTGCCCTTGCCGGTGGATCGTCACCGCGAGCAGGCGCTGAAGGTGGTAGAGGAGGCTATCGCCGGGTACCCTAGGGTGTGGCTCATCTGGGAGACGCCGCACTACACCGATCGGGATGCCGTGGTGTACCACTACCTTCGGGAGCATTGTCGGCAGGTCGCGGAGATGCAGATGCCCCTCATGGGGCGGATCATCCTGTTTGAGAACAGCGGGGCGACGGGTGGAGGATGAGCGCCGAGGTGGTGAGCTATCAAGCGAGGGAGCGGGGGCGAGCCTGGATCGTCTGGGGCCTGGTTGTATTGGCCCTCGCCCTGCGCTTGTACGACCTCACCGGGGAGAGCCTCTGGTACGACGAGGCCTACAGCGTCTGGATCAGCGATATGGACATCGGCTCGCTCAAGGTGCTTTGGGAGTGGAAGATCCAGTTCCCGCTCTATTATCTGCTGTTCCATTACTGGCTGCGGCTGTTCGGCCAGGGCGAGTGGGCGGTGCGCCTTTTCGGGGCCTTGGCGGGCGCGGCCACCGTCGTGCCCCTGTATGGGTTGGGCAAAGAGCTCTTCGATCGCCGGGTGGGGGCCTTGGGGGCGCTCCTTTTGGCAGTGAACCCCTATCATGTGTGGTACTCGCAAGAGGTGCGCATGCACTCCTGGGCCGTGCTCCTGGCGGTGCTGTCGCTCTATAGCTTTTGGCGGCTGATCACGGATGGCCGATGGGGCTGGTGGATCGGTTATGTCCTGATCACCGGGCTCGGCTTTCACCTGCACTATTACCTGCTCTGGATCGTGTTGGCCGAGAACGCCTATTACCTTTGGTATCTATGGCGTCGGCATGGGCGCCTTTTCGGCCGCGAGGCCTGGCGGAGCCTGCGCGGGTGGGTGGCGGGCCAGGCGGCGGTGCTCCTGTGGGCGATCCCGGCGGCAGTGGTCTTTGGGGAGCGCTTTTACGCCTCCAGGGATTGGGGCTGGCTGGAGGCAAGCTACCGCTCCCCGGGGTTGCGCGACGTTGTGGGCCTCTTTGAGGCTTATGTGTTGGGGATGGCCTTTCCCG
>DAOTZU010000266.1:0-7037 GCA_034433995.1 Anaerolineae bacterium | reverse complement strand
GGAGTTCACGGAGGGCACGGAGAAGCTCCTGGTTCTCTCCGTGTTCTCCGCGCCTCCGTGGTCATTCCCCTGCTCGGACAACGGTTTTGGCGCCGGCCTGAGACTTGGCCCGTCCGGGCGAATCCTATCCCCACATGTCACGCATGCATTATAGAGGGAGAGCAATGTCCAGCCAAGAGATGGACCGGAAGCACACGCCGAGAGCGCCGAGCTGGAACTTGCGATACTGGCCCGATCAGGGTATCATCCTCAGGAGATTTGCACAGCAGGAGGTGGAACATGGCCTATCTCATCGGGATCGACGTGGGCACGACGGGGACCAAAACCCTGCTCATCACCGACACCGGCGATGTGGTGGCGAGCTACACCGCCGAATATCCCATGTACACGCCCCGGCCCCAGTGGGCGGAGCAGGACCCGGAGGATTGGTGGCAAGCCACGGTCAAATCCATCCGTGAGGTGTTAAAGAGCGCGCGCATCAACCCCACCCAGATCCTGGGCATCGGCCTCACCGGGCAGATGCACGGCATGGTGATGCTGGACGCTCAGGGGAAGGTGTTACGGCGCTGTATCATGTGGAACGACCAGCGCACCGCGGCCCAATGCGAATGGATCATGAACACCGTGGGACGCGAACGTTTTTTGGAGCTTACCTTGAACCCGGCGCTGCCTGGGTTCACCGCCCCCAAGATCATCTGGACACGGGAGAACGAGCCGGAGGTTTACGCCCGCGCGGCCAAGGTGCTCCTGCCCAAGGATTACATCCGCTATCGCCTCACCGGCGTGTACGCCACCGAAGTCTCGGACGCCTCCGGCACCGTCCTCCTGGACGTGAGCCAGCGCCGCTGGAGCACCACGGTCCTGGAGGAGCTGGCCATCCCCGCCGAATGGATGCCCAAGTGCGTCGAATCGCCGGAGGTGACGGGCAAGATCACCGCCGAGGTGGCCGAGCTGACCGGGTTGCCCGTCGGTTTGCCTGTGGTGGGCGGGGCCGGCGACCAAGCCACCAGTGCCGTGGGCACGGGGATCGTGGAGCCTGGGCTGGTCTCCGTCACCCTGGGGACCTCCGGGGTGGTCTTTGCCTACACCGAGACCCCCAGCCGCGATCCGGAGGGCCGTCTGCACACCTTCTGCCACGCCGTGCCCGGCAAATGGCACGTGATGGGCGTCACCCTCTCGGCGGGCGGGTCGTTACGCTGGCTGCGGGATACCTTGGGCCTGGCCGAAAAGAACGTGGCCGCTTTGAGCGGGGTCTCGACGTACGAGATTTTGGATGCCGAGGCGGCCAACGCGCCGGCGGGCTGCGAAGGGCTGATCTTTTTGCCCTATCTCACCGGCGAGCGCACGCCCTATCCCGATCCCAATGCCCGGGGTACCTTCTTTGGCCTCACCCTGCGCCATGACAAGCGCCACATGGTGCGCGCCGTGTTGGAGGGCGTGGCCTACAGCCTGCGCGATTCCATCGAGCTCTTCCGTGACCTGGCCATCCCTATCCAGCAAGTGCGGGCGGTGGGCGGAGGGGCGCGCAGCTTGCGTTGGCGGCAGATCTTGGCCGATGTCTTTGGCACAGAGCTGGTCACCGTCAACGTCACCGATAGCACGGCCTACGGCGCGGCCCTCTTGGCCGGGGTGGGCACGGGGCTCTTTGCCAGCGTCCCCGAGGCCTGCGCGGCCACGGTCAAGATCGTGGAGCATGTGGATCCCATCGCCGAAAACCAGGCCATGTATAACGAGTATTATCCGGTCTATCGTTCCCTCTATCGTGCCCTGAAGCCGGCCTTTGACGCGGTGGCCGTCATCGGCCAAGGGTAAGATGTTTGTATGACGCCGCCTTGCCGGCGGCAAGGGAAACGCCCAAGGATCCGGCCCGGCGGCCGATCTCTTGGGCGTGTTGTTTTCGGGCTAGGAGGAGCGTTGCGTGATGAAAGCACCTGCCGACAAGACCATGCGGCGCGAGCTGCGCTTGGATATTGAGGCCATCCGCACAGATTCCTTGCAGCGCTTTGGTGTGGTGTTGATGCTGGTCAGCATCATCCCTTGGGGCGCCTTTTTGGAGGATACCGACCAACCTTGGCCCCTGGTGGTGTTCGCCTCGCTCACCCTTGCCGGCCTGGCGATCTATTTCCTGCGCCAGCGCTTGCCCAACGTGGCCCAGGGGCTCCTGCTCCTCGGCCCCACCCTCAGCCTGGTCCTGGCGCTGCGCCTTTTGGCCCATCCCGCTGCGCCCTATTATACCGTGCTCATCGTCATCGCCGGGTTCGCCCTCAGCCCGCTCCACGGGATAGCGGCGGCGGTGCTGGAGACGGGCGTCCTCCTGGCCCTGCGCCCCGGAGGCGTGGTGCCCATCTGGGCCATCGTCCTCATCTGGCTGGTCATGGCCACGGCCTGGATCGCCTCGCGGGGGTTGGATACCGCACTGCACTGGGCTTGGAGCAGCCAGCAGCGGATGGCGGCGCTGATGGCCGATCTGCGCACCCATCAAGAGCGCCTGAACCGCACCCTCATAGCCCTCACCGAGGCCACCGACCGCCTGGCCCGCACCAATCGCGAGTTGGCCATCGCCCGCCAACAGGCCGACGAGGCCCGGGCGCTGAAGGAGCAGTTCGTGGCCAATGTCAGCCACGAACTGCGCACGCCCCTCAACCTCATCGTCGGCTTTGCCGAGATGATGTACGCCAGCCCCGAAAACTATCCCGGCGTGGGCTGGACGCCGGAGCTGGTCAGCGATATCGGCGAGATCTATCGCGCCAGCCGCCACTTGCAGAGTTTGGTCAACGATGTCCTTGACCTGGCCCGCATCGATGCGGCCCGCCTGCCCATGTTCCGCGAGCTTTTGAATCCGCGGCCCGTCATCGCCGAGGCGGTGGATACCATTGCGCCCCTTTTGGCCCAAAGAGGCCTGAGCTACTCGGTGCAGTGGCCGGAGGATTTGCCCCAGATCTATATGGACCGCACCCGCATCCGCCAGGTGTTGCTCAACCTATTGAACAACGCCGTGCGTTTCACCGACAAGGGCTCCATCACCATACGCGTGGAGAAAACCGCCGAGGCCGTCGTCGTCAGCGTCAGCGATACGGGCATCGGCATCCCGGCGGACCGGCTGGAACACATCTTTGAAAAGTTCACCCAGGTCCACTCTGGGCCGCGCCGCCGAGAGGGCGCGGGGCTGGGCTTGGCCCTCAGCCGCGAGTTTGTGCGGCTGCATGGCGGCGAGATGTGGGCCACCAGCCAACTGGGGGTGGGCAGCACTTTTTACTTCTCTCTGCCCCTGCCGGGAGTCTTGCCCAAGACGGCCACGTTGCAGCCCTTGCCGCCGCGGAAAAAGCTGGATTTTCGCGATGCCCCGCTGGTGATCGTGGACCCCGATCCCTCCATCGCCGACATGCTGAGCCGCTACCTGGATAATCGCCCCACCTTGGCGGCGCGGGATGTGGATGAGGCCGAGGCATTGATCGAAAGCCATCATCCCCTGGCTGTGGTGGTGAATTTGCCTCCCGATGCGCCGCGGCAGAATTGGTTGGGTCCCATAGGAAGATTGAGTGCGCGTTACAGCGTGCCGGTGTTGCGCTGCTCCATCCCCAGTCTGAGTTGGCTGCAACAATCGGCCGGCCTGGACGATTGCCTGAGCAAGCCCGTCTCCCGCGAGATGCTGCGCAGCGTGCTGGCCCGTTACTGTCCGGGGCCCGGCAAGGTGCTGGTGGTGGACGATGACCAGGGGTTCGTCAACTTGATCAGCCGGATGTTGGGCACCATGGAGGTGACCAGGGAGGTTTTTGTGGCCTATGGAGGGGCGGAAGCCTTGCGTCTGGCCCACACGGCGCGGCCCGACGTGATCCTCCTAGACCTGTTGATGCCAGAGATGGATGGGTTCGCCGTGGTAGAGGCCATCCATCGCGACCCACAATTGCGCAAGACCTGGATCGTGGCCCTGACGGCGACCAGCTACGCCGAGGAAGCCCTGCGCCGCCGTGGAGGACACTTGACCCTGAGCCAGAGTCAGGGCCTTTCCACCGGCACCCTCATGCGGTTGCTCAATGCCGCGCTGGAGGTCGTCCAGCCGGATTACCTGGCCGAGGAAAAGGCCCCTTCGATGGCCTGAAGGAGCTGGCCGCGGCTCACCGGTTTGCTCAAAAAGGCGTCGGCGCCCAGGGCCAGGGCCAACTGGGGATCGTTGATGATGGAGCAGACGATCACATAAGGCCGCTGGGCGCCCCCTTGGGCGCGCAAGCGCTCCAATACTTCCCAGCCGTCGCGCTCGGGCATCATCACATCTAGGATCACGATGTCGGGGCGGGCATGCTCCAACAGCTCCAACGCCTCGGCGGCGCTGGTGGCGCCGGATACGCGATAGGGAAGCTGCCGCAAGTAGCTGGTGAACAGGGCGATGAGGCCCCGGTTGTCGTCCACGATCAGGATGTGATGCTCCCGGGCGAGGGGGATGCGCACCACGGCTCGATGGGCACGGCCGGCCTCGGTCATTGCGCAAGCGAAATGCAGCGTGCGCAAAAGCTCTTGCGCTATGGCATAAGGGCCCTGCGGATCCAAGAGTTCCGGCCCGGCGCGGTGTGCGTAGGCGCAAGAGATCACCACCTGATCTCCCTCGACATGGGCATCCACCACCAACCGGGGCCCCTCGTGCACGGCGATAATGTGGCTCAAGAGATTGAGCAGCGCCTGACCGAGCATCACCCGATGGGTCAACACCTCACAGCCGGCCACATCCAACGCAAGTTCCAGGGCTATCCCTTTCCGCTGGGCCAGGTAGGCGGCCTTGTCCACCGCGTCGCGGATCACGCCGGCGAGATCCACCCGCTCCACCGTGGCCGTCTCGGCCAACTGTTCCAGTTCTTGGCGCACCTGCTCGCTCCGTGGGGTGGATCGCTCCGGCGGGAGCTCGCCCTCCGGCGCGGTCTCCAGCAAGAGATCGCACACCACTTGGGCCAGGGCCTCGGTGGCCAGGCGCAGGTCGCGGTAGCCTTGCCGGGGGCTGATGCCCAACTGATGGGCGATGGCCAGCATCGGCTGGCGGGTAATGGCAAAGCGGTACAACACCTGATACGAGCGCGCCGGCACCTGGCCAGGCGCGTCGTCTTGGGCGGGATCCAGAGCGGCGATGGCCAGCCGCAGGGCGCGGCGCAAGGCTTGCCCCTGGGAGAGGCCCTTGGCCCCGGCAGCGGCGCTCAAGCGCCTGGCCAGGGGCAGGGTCTCCAGGTAAAGGGGATCATCCAGATGCTCCAGGGCCAGACGCACCTGGCCCACCAGTTCCTCATCCATCATCGTCAGCGAGGCCCACCGTTGTCACTTTATGGCACAAGTTGGCGCGCACAGCGGCCCAAAACCGCTATAATGCTATTGTAATCGAAAGGCCCAGGATGGCAAGGGGACCGAGTGCTTGTATAGGCGTTCCCCACGCCTATGGATGTGCGCTGAAAGGAGGCAAGATACCGGCAAAGGTAAGCTCGTTTGCGAGGGCACTGTGGCTGTTGCATAAATCTCGTCTGAGGACAAGGAAAGGAGCAAGTTCCCATGTCGCCTGCTAAGGTTTCGCGTCGGTCGTTGTTGCGCTTCTTGGGCGCCGGCACTGCGGCCGCGCTGTTGGCCGCTTGCCAGCCCAAGGTCGTCGAGGTGACCAAGGTGGTGGAGAGGGAGAAGGAGGTCACCAAGATCGTCGAGGTCGAGAAACCCAAAGAGGTCACCAAAGTGGTGGAGAAGCAGGTGGAGAAGGTGGTCACGGCGACGCCCGTGCCCGACAAATTCAAGGGCACCGTCACCGTCGCCGTCACCGGCACCATGTCCCCCCGCCACGACGTGGCCCGCGACCGCCTCTCCTCGGCCTATAGGGATATGCATCCCAACGTGCAGATCAAATGGGAAGGCCCCCCGGAGGGCGGCGATTACACCACCTGGCTGGGCACCCAATTGGCGGCCGAGCCGGTGGCCCTGGACATCGTCTCGGGGAACTATGTCAAATCCTACGGCAAGTACGTGGATTTCGACAAGTACCGCAAATCCATCAACCCCTACTCCGGCCGCCCGTGGGACGAGGATCTGGATTGGGACTTTTTCGAGGGCCGCTGGGGCGCCAACCAACGTTACTTGCTGGCCACCCGGGGCGTGCACATCGGCTGGTTCTACAACAAGGACCTCTTTGCCAAGGCCGGAGTCACCCCGCCCAAGAGCTGGCCCGAGTTTGTGGACGTCTGCACCAAACTCAAAAAGGCCGGCATCACCCCCGCTGCCCTCACCTGGGTGACCGGCTTGAACCAGTGGCAAGGCGCCGCTTACCTGGACCAGTTCTTCCGCAACGAACGCTACGAGATCGGCGGGGCCAAGCCGGGCGATTGGTGCTACAACCCCGAGACCGACGGCAAATGGAAGTACGACCCCAAGGAGCCCATGGGCAACATCCGCTACACCTTTAACGCCGCCCGTTGGTTCAAGGCCATCAGGGATGGCAAGCTGCGCTTCGACAAGACGGATGAACTGCCCACCATGATGGGCCATTGGCAGGAGATCTGGCCTCATTCGGCCATCGAGGATCTGTACGTCAACACCCAGCCCTATGTCACCTTCCTCCAGCAGAAGGCGGCCATGCTCCTCGACGGCCTGTGGTCCATCCCCTCGCTGGTCAACGACATGAAGGCCCTGGACGAGGTGCGCCGGCAGCAATTAAAGATCTCGCCGGATACCAAGATCGCGCCTTTCCAGTGGGGCACCTTCAACAACCCCGGCATGGTGGATGACCTGGTGGATGGGCCCATCCGCACCTCCGAATCGGCCACGGGCGAGTACATCTGCCTGATCCAAAAGGCCCAGGCCCAGACCGATCTGGCCCTGGATTTCCTCTACTTCTGGCTTTCGCCCAAGGGCTACCAGATCTGGCAGGATGGCCTGTACCTACGGGGCTATACGCCGACGGGGCCGCTGATGATGAAGGACGTCAAAGACCCCACCGAGTATGCAGAGATGTTCAAGAACGTCGAGTTCATCGGCAACAGCGCCGTCTCGCCATACTGGTATATCATCCTGCCCGGCAA
>DAOTZU010000265.1:0-4540 GCA_034433995.1 Anaerolineae bacterium | reverse complement strand
CCGTGAGCGTTTCCTTGCGACCACGAACTATCAGCCCCGCGACCGCTGTCCCTGGTGGGAGATGTGGTATTGGGCCGAGACCCTCGACCGCTGGCACAAAGAGGGCCTGCCGGAGGATGTCCATCTGCAAGAGTATTTCGGGGTGGACCGGCGGGAAAGCGTGGGGGTGGTGGTGGGGTTGTTCCCCGGTTTCAAGCGTGAGACCTTGGAGGAGACCGAGGAGTATGAGATCTTTCGCCGCACCGACGGCGTGATCTGCAAGCAATTCAAGGGCGACCTGGCCGGGCGTATGCCCCAATGGCTGCGCTTCCCCATGGAGACGCGGGAGGATTGGGAAAAGATTATCAAGCCTCGCCTCAACCCGGCCTCGCCGGCGCGCTATCCCCTGTACTGGGAGGAGAAAAAACGCATTTGGGCCCAGCGGGATTATCCCCTCTCCATCAGCGGTGGCTCGGTCTTTGGTTGGTTGCGCAACTGGATGGGCTTGGAGGGGATCTCCCAAGCCCTCTATGATGACCCTGATTGGGTGCACGAGATGATGGATTACCTGGCCGATTCCATCGTGGCCACCGTCCGCCGGGCGGTGGAGGAGGTGCCCGAGATCGATTATGTGACCATGTGGGAGGACATGGCCTACAAAGCCGGCCCGTTGATCTCGCCGCGCATGTTCCGCGAGTTCATGCTGGCGCCCTATAAAAAGATCACCTCCTTCTTCCACGACCACGGCATCCACCTCATCTTTGTGGATAGCGATGGCGATTCGGGGCCTTTGCTGGACCTGTGGTTGGAAGGGGGCGTGACGGGGTTCTATCCCATCGAACGGGCAGCGGGGATGGATCCGGTGGCGTTGCGCCGGCGCTACGGCCGCAAACTGCGCCTGATCGGGGGCATCGATAAACGGGCCATGGCCGCCGGCCCCCAGGCCATCGAGGCCGAGTTGGCCCATGTGGCGCCGCTGGTGGCCGATGGCGGTTACATCCCGTGGTGCGATCACCTCGTCCCGCCGGATGTTTCTTTCGAGAACTATATGTACTATCTCCGGCGGATGAAGGAGATGACCTTGGATCCGCTGGGGTTCCAGCCTAGGATATAATGCAGTCGAGGAGCTAACGGGGCCCGCGCACCCGCGTCACCTTGGTTTCGTGGCGCATGGTGCTGACGAATTGCTCGATCTCGTCGTCCCAGAATTCGATGATCAAGGTGGCATCGTGCATCCGCCCACCGGCCCGTGAGACGACCACACCCTCCACCATCTGATGGCCGCGCCTAAAGGCCACCGTCTCGCCGATGGTGACGGCCTCCGCCTTGAGCCGCGCCGCCGTGGCCTCGGCCACCACATCGCCCACCGGTTGGTAAAGCTCGTCCTCCGCTGCCACCATGCCCAGCCCGGCCACGATGCTGGTGAACGGATCGGCGACCCGTACCTTCTCGGCGCCAAAGAACCGCCGTACTGTGGCCTGCACTACCGGCACCAGCGAGGAACCGCCGGTCATCCACACAAGGGCTATGGCGTCTGGGGTGCAGCGACCCTTGGCCAGGATCTCGCGCAGCCCCCGCTCGATCTCGGCCAGGTGTTCGCCGATGGAGGCGACAAAGGCGCTGCGGGTCAGGCGTTCCTCCAAATGGAGCCCTTGTTCGTGGAGGCGGATCCACGCCTCCGAGGCCGTGGAGAGCTCGATCTTGGCCGCCTCGATCAACTGAAAGAGCTGAAAACCCAGGCCGCTGCGGATGAGGGTTTGCAGGTTCTCCACCGTCTGGGGGGCGTTGCTCTGGCGCTTGATGGCAGCGATGTGGGCAAGGTTCGCCGGCGTGGCCAACAAAGGGATGGATTGCCAGTGATACAGCGGGGCCAATAAATTGGGCGGGAAGGGCAGGTTCTTGGGCCCCAGGGTGGTGCCTTGGCCGAAATGCTTGAGCAAAGAGTGCCGCATGATGGCGCTGTCGAAATCGTCGCCGCCCAAAAGCACGCCGTGGGTAGCGATGATCTCCGGTGTGCCGCCCTCCACCATCTGGGCCAGGGCCAGGTCCAGCGTACCGCCGCCGAAATCGAACACCAACATGCGGCTCCGCGGAGGGAGGTCGGCCCGCAAATGTCGCGCTGCTGCCACCGGCTCGAATTCCAGCGCCGCGTGGCTGAACCCGGCCAGCCGGGCGGCGGCCAACATCCGCTCGTGGGCGGTTTGGTCAATCTCGGCAGCGCTCAGGCCCTGGAGGCCCTCGGCGGGGGCGTAAGAGACCGGCCTGCCGATGATGGCCGCCGTCACCGGTGCCCCCAAATAGCGCTCCGCGCATTCCCTGATATGCCGCAACGGCAGGGCGATCAGCTCCTCCAAGGCATAGTAACGGCCATAGATGGTTGTGCCGTTAAAGTGGGGATCGCGCAGGCCTGTCTTGAGGGATTGAAAGAGCCGTGCCGGCGTATCGAGATCCTCCACCTCCCCCGCGTTGGAGATGATGACCAGACCATCGTCGGAGGGGATCAATTCCTCCTCGGCCAGTTCCTCGGCAAAGACGGCCGTCAGCGCCCGCAGGTCGGTGAATTGGTAGCGGATGCTGGTGCCCCGGATAAGGCTCAGGTACAGGGCGATGGCCTCACGGCCCAAGTGCACTTCATGCTCGCGGGTGATGCAGATGGTGGAGGGCAAGATAGGCTGGCCATCCTCCAGAGGGATGAGCTCCACCCTGCCTTGGCGATATACGGCGGCGCTGCAATTGGTTGTGCCGAAATCAATACCGATGGCCAGCATCCCGAGTGCTCCGGCGCGCTTGGGGCGCAAGGTCTCGCCCCAATATAAGCCTGTATGATACGTAAACGGAGCTGGGCGTCAAACGGCGTTGGTGGAAGGGCGTTCTTCGAAGGCGATCTTGAGATAGTCCCCCTCCACCTGGGCCCAGGCGGGCTGCAGGCCGGCCAGATATTGGGGCAGCGCCAAAGTGCGGCGGAAGGTCCCCAGCTTGACCGCAAGCTCGTCGCCACGTTTCTCCAGCTCCACCGCGCCGATGGCGACGCCCGTCACCCGCAGCGCGAGGAAATAGCGCTGGCCTTCCGAGTAAAAGCGCAAAGGTTGCTCGTGGGAAAGCAGCGCCGTGGGGTCGCCGGCGCCATAGACTTGGGCGGCCAGGGCCTCCAGGGCGGATAGGCCCACGACCTCTTTGGGCATCAAGGGGACCTCAAAGACGGGCAGCGGGGCGAAAAGCTCCTGCGCCTCCTGGCGGTGGGCGTTCTGGTCCTCCTTCCAGCGCAAGAAAAAGGGATCTTGGATCTCTTCCGGCAGGAGACGGTTGACGAACAAGGCATCCACCACCAAACCGAACAGGTTCAGGTAGGTGTAGGCCCGCTGGGTTTCGCGGAGGGACATGCGCTCCGCGTTGAGCACCAAACGCACGGAGGTTTGGGCGCCATCGGTGAGGACGAGGCGCAGCGCCTCTACCTGCTGGAAGAGCTGCTGGATGCGTTCGTGGAGCAGCTCCTCGCCCAGGGGCGCCTTGAGCAGCGACCGCACCGCCGGCAGCAGCGCCCGCGTAAGGTCGCGGGAAAGGCCGAGGAGCTGGCGCATATAGGAGCGATTGAGGTCGGGGGCGGCCAAGAGACGCATGGCCGCGCCGGTGGGGGCGCTATCGATGATGAGCACGTCATAACGCCCCTCGTCGTAATACCGTTTGATGCGCACCAGGGCCAAGATCTCGTCCAGACCGGGCAAGATGGCCAGCTCGCCGGCGATGGTGGCTTCCAGGCCCTCCTGGCGCAGCAGGGAGGCGATGCGCCGTTTGATATCCCCCCAGTAACGCTCCAATTCCTCGCCCGTGTCCAGCTCTGCGGCGTGGAGCGGCAACCCGGCGATGGGCCGCGGATCGTTCTGCAGGGGGATATCTAGGGCATCGGCCAGGCTATGGGCGATATCGGTGCTGATGACCAGGGTTTTATATCCCAGGGAGGCGCTGCGCAAGGCCGTGGCCGCCGCCAGGGTGGTCTTGCCCACGCCTCCCTTGCCGGTAAAGAGGATGATGCGCACGCGGCCTATTTCCCGGCCAGCCGGGCGGCGATGGCCTCAAGGATTGCGGGCCGCGCGGCGTGCTGGGCCTCGTAATCGCGCACCACCTGCAGTTGCTCCGGCGCAAGATCGGCCAATCGCTCCAAGATGTCCTCCGCCGAAAGGGCGTCGTAATGGGCGATGGGCATTACCGGCACCCTGATCTTGATGGCCTGGCCCTCTGCGGGGGTCTTGTCCGCGGGGCGCACCCAGCCCAGCAGGACGCGGGTGAGGGGGCCGGGGTGTTGCGCCGCCTCGACGCCGGCGGCGTTGGCCGCTTTGATGGCAGCCATCACGCCGCGGGCCAAGAGAACCCCCGCGCCCAACCCGGTGAGCACCACCTGTTCGGCCATAGCCCGCGCCGGCTCCAAGTTGACCTGAATCTTGGGCAGCCTGATCTCTTCCAGCTTGGGCAGTTTGAGCTCTGCCTCCACCACCCGACGTTGCGTCCGTGGGGTTCCCTGTTCCATGGAAATCTCGCTCATCGTGACACCTCCTCAAAAGCTGTC
>DAOTZU010000264.1:0-4560 GCA_034433995.1 Anaerolineae bacterium | reverse complement strand
CGTTGCTCCAGCCATTGGGCGGCCAGGCGCTGGGGATCTTCCAAGTGCACATCCACCTCGGCCAGCCAGAAGCGCCGGTACGTTGCCGCCACGGGTTGGAGCTGCTCCGCCACCTGCTCGGCGGTGAGGGTGCCTTGGGGGGCGTCCAAGGGGATCATGGGCGGGCGCTGGGGGGCGGCGATGCGCTCATAATCATAGAGAAAGATGGGATAGCGGCTGCCTGCATCCAGGAGCACCACGTCGCCCGGGGCGGCCTGGCTGAGGATGGCCCGCGCCATGGTGGCCAGATGGTCGCGCACATGCCGCCCCCGATAATAGCCCGGCAGAAAGGCCAGCGCCAGGCCCACCACCAGGGCGGCGGCCGCCCAGCCCAGGGCGCGTCGGCGCTGTCCCAATTGGACAACGCTCCAGGCCAGTAACAGCCAAAAGCAGGGCGCAAAGGGCACAAAATAGCGCGCCTCCACCCTGGGCGTGTAAAAGAGCCCCCTAGGGAGCGAGGCCAGATAGACGGCCACGGCGGGCAGGATCACCCCCAGAAGGAGGGCAAGGATCTCCAGCCCCTGGCCGGCCCGTTCGCGGCGCTCTGGCCACCAGCTCCCCAACCAGACCAAGCCCCCTCCCGCCAGCACCGCCAGGGGCAAGACCATGGCCCAGGTGTACCGTTCCACCTCCACCGAGACGCCGGTGGTCAGCAAGGTGGCATAGATGCGGGCAAAGAGGGCCGGGCTCATGGGCTCGGCCACGGACCAGGTCTGCATCCGCCCCCAGGAGAAGGCCAGCCACGGCGCCAACAGCGCCAAGACGGCCCCTTGGGCGCTGAGCCAGCCTGCCCACGCCTTGCGCCGAGGGAGATGGGGCACCGTCCAGAGGGCCAACAGGAAGATGGCGTTCTCCACCAGAAGCAAGGCGCCCATGAGGTAGATGGTGTACAGCGAGGCGGCGGAGGCCAGAACGTAAAGGGCCAAGAGGAGGGCGGGATGGTCGCGCCTTTGCGGGGAGCGCAGGGTCTGCAGCCAGCGCAGCAAGGCGTACAGGGAGAGCAGCCCCAAAAGCCCCGCCAGGACGTACATGCGCAGCTCTTGTGACCACCAGATGTGGAACCGGGCCACAGCGGTGAGGAGCGCGGCCAAAAGGCCCGTGGGGCGATCCGCCAGGAAGCAGCCCAAGCGGTAGACGACGGCCACCGTCGCGACGCCATAGAGCGCCGAAAGGACGCGGGCGGCGAACTCCCCCTCGCCCACGAGCTGCACCCAGGCCCACAGCGACCAAAAGTACAGGGGCGGGTGGACATCGCCCGCCGTCCACAGGGTGACCCCCAAGAGACCCTTGCGTACTGCCCAGATGGCCAGGGCCTCGTCCCACCAGAGGTTGGCCTCGCCCAGGCGCCAGAGGCGCGTGCCCAAGGCCACCAGCAAGACCAGGGCGGGCGCCCCCCAGTGGGCCAGCCAGCCCTCACGCCGGCTGGGCTTGGGCCACCACTTCATCCAGGAGCCTCCGCAGCTCTTTTTGTTGCGCCGTGGTCAAGGTGGGCTGCCCCTTGAGGCCCTGTCGCATGTATTCGCTCAAATCTTCGGCCAGCACGGCGGGCACGGGTGGCGGGGATTCCAGCCGCAAAGTGACCTTGGGGTTGGTGAAGACGATCACGCTCTGGACAGGGATGTTGGCCTCGGGCATCGCCTTGTCAATCCATTCTTTGACCCATTTAGCCTCTTCGGTGGCCTCTTGGTCCGGCTTGCCCAGGCCCGGCTCGCCCAGGAGCTGCAACAACTTTTGCCAGCCGGCCTTGTGGCTCCAGCGCCCGTTGGCAAAGATGACCTCGCCCGCCTGGGCGCGGGGGATGATCACCATCAACCCATAGTGGGAGGCGAGGACGTAATGGCTGGCCAGGTAGTAGCTATAGAGGGCGTAGCGCTTGTCCAGGTTCTCCAACACGCGGGCCAACACTTGGTCGGCCCGGGGCTCGCGCACGTAACGGCTGGAGAGGTAGGCGCCCATGGTGGCCCCGATCAGGCCAATGAGCAACAAAAGGTACGAGATGAGCAGATAGCGGGTGGTGAGGAACAGGCCGATAAACAGCGCGCCCAGGCCCACATAGCTCCCCCAGCGGGCCCATTTGGCGCGCTTGGCCAGGAAGGGTTGGTTGACGAAACTCTCCATCGTTCTCCTTAGAAGGGATTGAAACACCGGGGCACGGCAAGGAAATGGGCTATCTCCCTGGTCTCCGCGCCTTGGTGGTTCGTTACTGCCTGAAGGGCCGGGGCTCGCCGGCGGTTCACGTCTCCGAGTCGGTGGCCAAGAGGCGGGCGCCCGTGGGCGAGACGTTGGCCAGCACCGTCAGCGCATCCTCCAGGTCCTGGCGGATGCTCTCCACCAGCCGGCTCTTGACGGCTTCGATGGCCACGCGGATGGCGTTCTCGATGGCTAAAGCATCGGAGCGGCCGTGGGCGATGATGACCACGCCGTTCACCCCCAAGAGGGGCGCGCCGCCATATTCGCGATAGTCCAAGCGCTTGAACACGGCGCGAAAGGCCGGCTTGGCCAAAAGGCCGCCCAGGGCCGTGAGGGGGTTGGCCTTGATCTCGCTGCGCAAGAGGGTCAGGAGCATGGCGCTGATCCCCTCGGCCGTCTTGATGGCCACGTTGCCCACAAAGCCATCGGAGACGATGACATCGGCCACCCCTTTGGTCAGATCTTTGCCCTCGACATTGCCGATGAAATGCAACGGCATCTGCTTCAAGAGCTCGTGGGCCGCCTGCACAGCGGCGTTCCCTTTGGTTTCCTCCTCGCCGTTGGCCAAGAGGGCCACCCGTGGTCGCTCCACGCCCAGCACCTTGTGGGCGTAGACGGAGCCCATCAGGGCGAACTGGGCCAACCACTCGGGCCGGCAATCGGTGTTGGCGCCGATATCCAACATAAAAGCGTGTCCCTGGAGGGTGGGGATGATGGTGGAGATGGCGGGGCGGAGGATCCCCTTGATCCGTCCCAGCCTGCCCTCGCTGGCCAGGGCCGTGGCCAACACGCCCCCCGAGTTCCCCGCCGAGACAAAGGCATCGGCTTGGCCCGCGCGCACCAGCTTCATGCCCACCACCATGGAGGCATCCGGCTTGTTGCGCACGGCCTGGCCGGGGTGTTCGCGCATCTCGATCACCTGGCTGGCGTGGACCACGGAGAGCGGCAGCCCCGCCGTGTCGTGGCGGGCCAGCTCACGCCGCACCTCCTCCTCCCGGCCCACCAGGATGATCTCTACTCCGAAGCGGCGCGCCGCGCGCACGGCGCCCTCCACATCCACCCCCGGCGCGTGGTCGCTCCCCATGGCGTCTAGCACAATGCGCATGTTGCCCCCCTTTCCACACACCCAACGCACGGGGGCCATTGTAGATGGAAAAGGCCCAGTTGACAAGTGTCGCAAGGGCGCTATAATAACAAGCGATGCCCCCGTGGTGGAATTGGCATACACAGCAGGTTGAGGGCCTGTGTCCATTAGGACGTGCTGGTTCGAGTCCAGTCGGGGGCACCAAAAAGCCCAGGGTTGATCCCTGGGCTTTGGTTTTAACGGGGCCGGTTTAGCGGGTCACCGTCCGGATGCCCACCATGTTCCGGCCGGGGCTGGCCGCCATCTCCCGCACCAGCCGCGCCACGGCCTCGGCGGCGGCCTGGAGGATGTGTTCCCCCTTGGCCGCGCTGGCCAGGGAGGGATCGTCGGTGATCCCAGGCACCACGCGCAACTTGTCTTGGCGCACGCTCTCCGGCGTCAGGGCCAGGATGGTGGAGGTCTCGAGTTCCCCCGAATGGCCGATGCCCACCGCCGGCCCGCGGCGCACCTCCTCCATGGCCTGGGGCACCAGGTCAAACCAGCAGAGGGCCTGGATCGAGCGGTCCAGGCGATGGCGCAATTCCAGGGCCGCAGCGTTGATGGTGCTGCCGTTGCCACCGTGGCCGCTGAGGATCAAGATGCGTTCGAACCCGTGGGCCACCAGGCTTTGGCAGATATCCTCCAGCACGCGCAAGAGGGTCTCCACCCGCAGGCTGATGGTGCCGGGGAACATCATGTGATGGGGCGAGATGCCGTAGGGGATGAGGGGCGTCACCAGCACGGGCACGTCCTCGGCCAGGCAGGCGGCCCGACGGGCCACCCATTCCGCTGTGCGGTCATCGGTATCCAGCGGCAAATGCAGGCCGTGTTGCTCTACCGAGCCGATGGGCACGATCACCACCGCGCCCCGCGCCGCCCAGGCGGGGATCTCTTCGCGGGTGCGCTCGGCCCAGAGAATGTCGCTGATTTCTTTCATGGTTCATTCCACCTCGCAGGTGTTCGCTCAACTCTATGGCGATGGCCTCTATCCCGAAGCCAAAATGTCATTTGGGAGGGCCGGCGCCCGAAAGCCCCCACCAACGCCCACAAGGGGCTACGCTACCCCCGTTACCCAGCGCCGTGGCCGGTAGCTTGGCGCCTTGTGCGCGTGTTAGCCGCGCACCGGCCCCTTTTGCGCGCGCTCATAGAGCTCCCGCCAGGCGGGGCTGCCGTCGTCGGGGAGGATATCCAGGCGCACGCCGCGATGG
>DAOTZU010000263.1:0-5480 GCA_034433995.1 Anaerolineae bacterium | reverse complement strand
GGCTCAAGAAAGAGCCCCGGCCGGCATCGAAAGTGCCGTCATCCTCCAGCAGACGGGTGGCCGCCTCCACGGCGTCCTCCGCCGGCGCTCCGGCTAGCAGCAACGCCAATCCACGCTCCGCCGCCAAGCGGCAGCCCCGTTGAAAAGCCTCCACCTGCTCGTCGGGGATGGTTCCCGCGCCGCCATGCACGATAATCACCGGTTGTCTCATGCGCCCTCTCCCCAGCTTTTAGCGCTCGGCCAGCTCCTCGGCCAAGATGACAGCATTCTAAACGCGATGGGGTGGATGGTCAAAATCTCGCCCGCCGAGGGTGTTGAAAAAAAGGCGTGTAGACGCCTTGCCCGCCGTCGGATGGAATCCGACGGCTCTGCTTACCAAGCCCGCGGCGCGGGCTTACCATTCCCGGACGTCGGTTTCTAACCGACGGGGCATTTCTCGACACCCTCTGCCCGCCGGTTGACAGCGCTCCCGCTGTGTGCTACAAAGTCGCCCAGGAACGAGGTGCAGAAAGGAGCTTGAACCGATGCAAGTGATGGGCGATGCCTTGGCCGTCTTGGGGTCTCGACATGGGTTGGCTTGGGATCCCTTTAACCGCCAAACTTACCTGGTGCGCTTTGATCGCCATCCCGGCATCCCCTGCAAATTGCGGGTGGGCCTGCGCTTGGGCGAGCGCACCGTGGTCTTGCCCCTGGCGCCGGAGGGGGCCGTGTTCGGGTTTGTGGACCAAGAGATGATGCCCACCTCCATGGTGCTGACCGGCGTGGACCCCGAAACTGCCCTCAAGGTGCGCCTGCAGGTGCGTATCCCCTTCCGGCCGCGCGATGCCGAGTTCAGCACCGCGCCAGTTTACTACCTCACCGCCAACGTCTCCCGTTTGGAGAAATCTTTTCGTTGGGAGAGGACGGTTCCGGGGCCTGTGACGGGGACGTTGTTCCTCGAACTGGAGGGCGAGGCGCTGCGTCTGGCTCCGGCGGGCAAGGGGCTCGATCTCCAGCTCGACGCTCCCTTCACCGGGCCGGTGGATGGCCATGTCCCCGCCCGCGTCCCAAGCCCGACGGGGCGGGTCACCGTCCAGGAGCGGCTGGAGGTGCTCCAAGGGGAGGTCACCGCCTCCGGCGCGGAGGCGCCCTTTACCCTGGAGATGGGGCAGGTGGGCCCCAATGTGCAACTGGCCTGGTGCGCCTATGCGCCGCCTATCCTGACCGTCTCGGGTGAAAGGTCGCCCTTTCGTTACACCCAAAACCTGCGCTCGCTGAGGCAGGTCGTCTCTTGGGCCCGGCAGCACGCCCAGGAGGTGGAAGCGTTCGGCAAGTGGTTCGACCAGGTCATCGCCGACCATTCCCTGGGCGTGACCATCACCCACCTCATGGCCCAAACCCTTCACTCTTGGCTCATCAATACTTGGTGGACGGTGCGCCCCTCCAGCGGCAAAGAGTGGTTCTCGGTGTGGGAGGGGAGCTGTTATTTTCATTCTACGGTGGATGTGGAATTTACCCAAGGCCCCTTTTATCTCACCCTCTGGCCGGAGCTTTTGCGCCTGGAATTGGAGGAATGGCCGGATTTCGTCAAGCCCGGCGAGCTCTGCCTGGGCGAACGAGGCAAGGGCACCCTCTTTTTGGCTCACGATATGGGCGTGCACGCCGTCTGCGGCGAGCAGGCTTATCCCCACGATATGGAGGTGGAGGAGGCGGCCAACTATGTCCTCTTGGCCTATGGCTATTGGCGGCGCAGCGGTGATGGCAGCATCCAGCGCAAACACAGCGAGGTGATCCGCAAGTTTTTGGATTTCATCGTGGCCTGCGATACCAACGGCAACGGCGTGCCCGACGAGGGCTGCACCAACACCATTGACGATGCCTCGCCGGCGGTGCAGTATGGGCGGGAGCAGGTCTATTTGGCGGTCAAGGCGCTGGGGGCGTTGGTCTGCGGGGTCGAGCTCTTGGCCGATGCGGGCTACCCGGAGGTGGAGCGCTACCGGGAGCAGGCCCAGCGCATTCGCGAGACCATCGAGGCCAAGGGCTGGAAAGAGGACCATTATGTGGTGGCGCTGGATCCCTCCGCCGAGGGGTTGCGGGATCCCTGGAGCGGCGAGCTGCTCCACGGCGAGCTGCCCGGCTGGGATGCCAGCCACATCTACACGGCCAACACCCTGCCCATCTTGGATATGGTCGGTTGCGAGCTGGGGCTGGATGATGTCCGCCTGGCCCAGGATATGGTCGTCGCCGCCCAGCGGACGTTGGGGCAATACGGGTGTCGCCACACCGATGCCCGCGTTACCAAGCAGGTATCCCTGGGCGAGGGCACGGCGACCTTGAGCTCCAACAATGGCTGGGTGGCGATGAACGTCTTGCGCGATCTCGCCGCCGCCTATCGGGGCGTGGACCTGCTGCCCATGGCCGAACGCTATTGGGATTGGCAAGCGGCCACCAATGCCCGGGAGGTGCGGGTCTTTTTCGAGACCTTTGGCGGCAACAACCTGTGCTTTTACCCGCGGGGCGTGGTGGCGTGGGCCTATTTCGAGGCCGCCGCGGGGTTCGTTTATGACAAGGTGGCCGGCGAGCGCAGCGCCGATGCCCTGCGGCTGACCACCCGTGTGCCCCTGCTGGCCTTGGCGGATTGGCGGGGCCGGCATGTGCCGCTCTTTGAGGCCTAAATGATCGAGGCCCTGAGGATTTGTTCAGGGCCTCGTCTTTTTTTAGCTATCGCCAAAGCACGTGCCCACCAGCCGGGCGCTGCGTATCCAGGGATGGTCCGGCGGCACGCGACGAATGTTTCCCGCCACCTCGCTCAACTTGACGGGCACATACTCCCCTCCCTTGACGGCCACCATGACGCCGTAAACATCCTCGCGGATCAATTCCACCGCCTTGGTGCCTAGGCATGTGGCCAAAAGGCGATCGGTGGGGGTGGGGGTGCCGCCGCGCTGCAAGTGTCCCAACACGGTGACGCGGGTCTCCAGGCCGGTCAACTCTTGCAGTTTTAGAGCCAGCTTGACGCTCTTGCTCTCCCCTTGTTCATCCTCATCGCCCGTCTCGGCGCCCTCTTTTTCCAGGGCCTCGGCTTCCTCCGCCGAAAGGGCCCCTTCGGCCATGGCCAAAATGCTGAAACGCTTCCCCTGGCGGTTGCGGCGGATGAGGGCGTCCACGATGCTCTCGATGTGATAGGGGATCTCGGGGATCAGGATGACATCGGCCCCGCCGGCCACTCCCGCGCCCAGGGCCAACCAGCCGGCATTGTGGCCCATCATCTCCACCACGATCACCCGATGATGGCTATCGGCGGTGGTGTGCAGGCGATCGATGGCCTCGGCGGCGGTGGTCATGGCCGTGTCAAAGCCGAAAGTGATATCGGTGCCGGCCACGTCGTTATCTATGGTCTTGGGCAGCGTGATAACATTCAAGCCTTTCTTCATCAGCCGGTAGGCATTCTTTTGTGTGCCGCCGCCGCCCAGACAAACCAAAGCATCGAGATGGAGCCGGTGATAATTATCAACGGCCAGAGGGGTCATATCCATGGTGCCCATGCTGCCCGCGGGCATGCGATGGGGCTTGTCGCGGCTAGTGCCCAAGATGGTGCCCCCCAAGGTGAGGATGCCGGAGAGGTTGGCGTTCTGCAGGTGGATGGTGCGGTTCTCCACCAGGCCGCGGAAGCCATCCAAGAAGCCGATCACTTCGATGCCCAACGAGTTGGCGGCCTTGCCCACGGCGCGGATCGCCGCGTTCAAACCGGGGCAATCGCCTCCTGAGGTCAAGATGCCGATGAATTTCTGAGGCATAATTCCTCCTCTCTCCCATCCCTTGGTGGTGGTTGGGGCTTGATGTGCCAAACCCATTATCTCTCCAAGGGGGTGTTACGTCAAGGCCTCGCGCCAAGTGGAGACTGATCTCCGTGTCATCGTTGGTGTCTGGGGCAAACCCCCGTCAAGATTATCCCTCCATTTTGCCCTTTTTCCCCTTTTCGCTTATCATCGCGCCTGATGAGCCCAAAAATGTAGCGAAGGAGCAAGACCCATGCCACAACTTCCGGAACCCACCGTTGGCGATACCTCATGGTTCGTGCATGACCGCTTTGGTCTGTTCATCCATTGGGGCATCTATGCCCTCCCGGCGCGCCACGAATGGGTGCGCAACCGCGAATGCATCAGCGACGAGGACTATCAAAAGTATTTCGACCACTTTGATCCCGATCTTTACGATCCCAGGGTCTGGGCACAGGAGGCCAAGAACGCGGGGATGAAGTATTTCGTGGTCACCACCAAACACCACGATGGCTTTTGCCTGTGGGATTCCAAGCTGACCGATTTCAAGGCACCCAACACCCCCGCCAAGCGCGATCTGTTGCGCCCCATGGTGGAGGCCTTCCGCGCCGAGGGGTTCAAGGTTGGGTTCTACCATTCCTTGATCGATTGGCACCATCCCGAGTTCCCCATCGATGCCCTGCATCCCATGCGCTTCAATGCCGCCTACCGCGAGGCCCAGAAGCACCGCGACATCCGCAAGTATGCCGAGTACCTTCACGGCCAGGTGCGCGAGCTCTTGACCGAGTTTGGCAAGATTGACATCATGTGGTTCGATTTTTCTTATTCGAACCGGGAATGGCCCCAGCCGGGCCTGGAGTGGGCCAAGGGCACCGGCAAGGGGAAGGATGATTGGCAATCGGAGAAACTCCTGGCCATGGTGCGAGAGCTGCAACCGGGGATCATCGTCAACGACCGCCTGGAGATCGGCGGCGATATCAAGACCCCCGAACAATACCAGCCCCGCGGTTGGATGCAGGTGAACGGCAAGCCGGTGGTTTGGGAGGCCTGCCAGACCCTCAACGGCAGTTGGGGCTATCATCGGGATAACCTGGATTGGAAGCCCAGCGACATGCTCATCCGCATGTTGGTAGATTCGGTCTCCAAGGGGGGCAACCTGCTGCTCAACGTGGGGCCCAACGCCCGGGGCGAGTTCGAGCCCAAGGCCATCGAGCGCTTGCGCGATATCGGTGCCTGGATGCGCCTGCATGGGCGCTCCATCTATGGCTGCACGGCCAGCGATTTCACCCCGCCGCCGGATTGCCGCTACACCCAGAACGGCAACCGGCTGTATCTGCACCTCTTTGCCTGGCCGTTCCGCCATGTGCACCTGGATGGCTTGGCCAATCGGGTGGAGTACGCCCAATTGCTCAACGATGGCTCCGAGATCAAGATGCTGGTGATCGATCCGCACCAACAGGCCCAAAACACCATGATGGGCGGCGGCCGGCCCGACACCTTGACCCTGGAGCTGCCCATCCAAAAGCCGCCGGTGGCGGTGCCGGTGATCGAGCTGTTCCTGAAGGACTAGTTTCCCCCCTCACCCTGCCCTCTCCCCCGAGGGGGAGAGGGTGTACATCCGGCGTAGACTTGAGCCACCCTGCCCTCTCCCCCAAGGGGGAGAGGGTGTACAGGACAGACGGGAGGAACTAGCATGGACGCCCTGCCTCTCCCCCGAGGGGG
>DAOTZU010000262.1:0-12929 GCA_034433995.1 Anaerolineae bacterium | reverse complement strand
AACAGGAGGGTGTTGAAAAAGGGCGTGTAGCCGCCCTGCCCGCCGTCGGATGGAATCCGACGGCTCTGCTTGCCAAGCCCGCGGCGCGGGCTTACCGTTCCCAGACGTCGGTTTCTAACCGACGGGGGCATTTCTCGACGCCCTCTTTGCCGGGAACAGGAGTGCGTTGAAGAAGGGGCCTGTCCGAAGTGGTGGGCGACCCCTGACGGGCTCCCAATGGCGTGTCAGGCTACCGATGGTCTGTGGGCTTTGCCCACCGTCGGCTTGAACCCGCGTCGCTCGCCTGAAGCCGGCAACGCGGGCTCGCCATCCCCAGTCGTCCCAACTGAGAGGAGCCCGATCCTTGACCGGCAAGGGGCCAGGGGATTTTCCCGTACTTTTTCGAGGCCATCCTTGACGCAGACCCTATTTTTTCGTTACACTCTCTCAAACTGCGCGAAAGGAGCACCATGAAGATCAGCAGCATCACGTGTTACCCCGTTTGGGGCGGGGGACGGAATTACCTGTTCGTGGTGGTGGATACGGATGAGGGAGTGTACGGTGTGGGGGAATCGGGCCTCACGGGCCGTGAGCTGGCCGTGATGGGGGCCATCGAGCATTTCAAACCGCTGCTCATCGGCCAGGATGTCAGGCGCCATGAGCATCTGTGGCAGTTGCTTTCCCGCGGCGGGTTCTTTCCTCATGACAAAGTGTTGGGCAGCGCCATCGCCGCCATCGACATCGCCCTGTGGGACCTGCGGGGCAAGGCCCTGGGGGTGCCGGTGTACGAGCTTTTGGGCGGAAGGGTGCGGGATAAGGTGGTCTGCTATTGCCATCTCGCCGGGGGGCACACGCCAGGGGTGGAGGGCCTGGTGGAGGATGCCCGCCAACGGGTGGCGGAGGGGTGGAGGTTCCTGCGTTGGGGATTGCCCAGCGAGGGCGAGGTCTTGGCGCCGAGCCGCGCCATCCGGCAGGCCGTCGCCCAGTTCCGCGCCCTGCGCGAAGCCGTGGGCGATGAGGCGGAGCTTTGTTTCGATATCCACACCCGCCTTTCGCCCCCCGAGGCCATCGCCTTGTGTCGCGAGGTGGCGCCCTATCGGCCTTTTTTCATGGAGGACCCGGTGCGCTCAGAGAGCGTGCAGGCGTTCCATCTCCTGCGACAAAAGATCGATGTGCCCCTGGCCGCGGGAGAGCAGTTCGCCAGCAAATGGGATTTCCGTGAGTTGATCGATCACGATTTGATTGACTATGCCCGGATCGATCTGTGCATCGCCGGCGGGCTCACCGAGGGGAAAAAGATCGCCGGTTGGTGCGAGGGGCATTACATTGATATCGCCGTGCACAATCCCCTGGGTCCGGTGGCCACGGCGGCCTGCGTGCATTTTAACCTCGCCATCCCCAATTTTGCCGTGCAGGAGCAACCCCGCAAGCCGGGCATGGCCCTCACCGATGTGGTGGGCAACCAACCTATCTGGGAGGATGGGTACATCTTGCCCCCCAGTGGACCTGGCCTGGGCATCACCTTCGACCGCAAGGCGGCGCAGGCCCATCCCTTCCGGATGACGGAGCTACCCCATCTGCGTCGAGAGGATGGAAGTTTTACCAATTGGTAGCGAGGAACAAACTCGTGCGGCCGGTCAGCTATAGATATCCGGCTTGAGGACGCCGATGAAGGGTAGGTTGCGATAATTTTCGGCGAAATCCAGCCCGTAGCCGATGACAAATTCGTTGGGGATCTCAAAGCCGATATAGTCTATTTTGAGCTCCACCTCGCGCCGCGAGGGCTTGCTCAACAGGGTGCAGATGCGGATGCTGGCCGGCCCGCGCACCCGCAGGTTCTCCAAGAGGTAGGCGATGGTGTGGCCGGTATCAATGATATCCTCGACGATGAGGATATGGCGGCCGGTGATGTCTCGATCCAGATCTTTGAGGATGCGCACCACGCCGGTGGTGAGGGTCGAGTTGCCATAACTGGAGACGGCCATAAAGTCAATGCTGTGGCGAATGGTCAGGGCCCGGGTGAGGTCGGCCAGGAACATGTAGCCCCCTTTGAGGACGCAGATCAGGAGGGGGTTCAGATCCTGGTAATCGGCCGAGATCTGGGCGCCCAGCTCGGCCACCCGTTTTTGCAGCGCTTCGGTGGGGATGAGGACTCGGTCCACATCTTGCAGCAAGGGATGCATGGGTTTCTCCTGATGATTTTGGCCGCCGGCGGCCGCTGCGCCGGGGAAGCAGGGTTATTCTAAGCGAATCGTGCCGGCCGAGCAAACGCCCGGGGCGCATTCAATCCACCAGACAAAGGAACCCTTTCAAGTACGCTGCCTCAGGAAAGGTGAGCAACACAGGATGGTCGGGGCCTTGGCCGAGCCGTTGCAGGATGCGCGCCTCTCGGCCCACGTCCAAGCTGGCGCCAAAGACCACCTTTTGGAACAGGTCCTCACTCACCAGGCCGGAACAAGAAAAGGTGGCAAGGATCCCGCCCGGCCGGAGAAGGCTCAGGCCCAACATGTTGATGTCCTTATAGCCACGGGTGGCCGCGAGGACCTGCCCACGGGAGAAGGCGAATTTGGGCGGATCCAGGATGACCAGATCGAACCGTTCGCCCTGTTCCTTCAGGGCGCGCAGCACCTGAAAGGCATCCCCTGCCAACGCGCGATCCGTCTCGCGGGCGAGGCCGTTCAGATGGAGGTGCTCCTCGGCGGCGCGCAGGGCCTCGGTGGAGCTATCCAAGTTGGTCACCGAGCGGGCTCCGTGGGCGGCGGCATAGACGGCAAAGGCGCCGGTGTAAGAGAATACGTTGAGCACGTCGCGGCCGGCAGCGTAGGCGGCCACGGCGCGCCGGTTCTCGCGCTGGTCCAGGTAGAAGCCGGTCTTGTGCCCGTGGCGCAGGTCCACCGCAAAATGCAGGCCGTGCTCCACGATGGCGACCTTCTCCGGCGGCTCCTCACCGGCCAGGAGGCCGGTTGAGGGCTCCAGCCCCTCTTGGGCGCGCACATCCACATCGCTGCGCTCATAGATCCCTCGTGGGGCCACCAACTCCTGGAGCAGCTCCACCAGGAGCGGCTTGGCCGTGGCGATGCCCCAGGTCAAAGCCTGGAGCACGAGCCACCGGTCATAACGATCCACAATCAGGCCGGGCAAGCCGTCGGATTCGGCAAAGACCAGACGGTAGGCGTTGGTGGCGTCGTGGGTTAGAGCGTCGCGGCGGGCCAGGGCGGCACGCAGCCGCCGCTCCCAGAAAGCACGGTCAATCGCCTCGTGTTCTTCCCAGGTGAGCAGGCGCACGACGATCTGGGACCGTGGGTTGAAATAACCGCGGGCCAAAAAGCTGCCATCGGCGGCGCGGACGTCCACCACCGCGCCGGGCGAGGGCGTGCCCTGCACTGAGGCGACGGCGCCGCTAAAGATCCAAGGGTGCCTTTGGCGGACGGATTTCTCTCGCCCAGGCTTGAGCGTGACGCTGGGCGTGTTCTGCTCTCTATGTTTCGACATCGCGCTCCTGCACGGGTTCCACTTCCACCACCAAGACGCGTTCGGTGGCCTCGCCGATGGCGTAATGCTCATCCACATCCCAGCCCACCACCCACACGATCTCCTGGCCGCAGACCAAAAGGGGCAGGGTGGCCCGCTCCGCCTGGGGAATTTTGCGGTTGATAAGAAAATCGCGCAGTTTCTGCCGACGGCCGCCCAGGCCCAAGGGTCGCAGCCAATCGCCCTCGCGGCGGGGGCGCAAGCTCAGCGGCGCGGCGATCTTGTCGGCATCCAGGAAGGCGCGGAGGCGGTCTGGGTTGTGGCGCCAATCCGGAGGCAAGGCGGCGCGCGGGATCAGCCGGGTGCGGAGGAGCCAGCGCCCGCCCGGCAGCGAAACCTCCCCCGGTACGGGGATGGGCAGCTCCTGGGTCACGTGGGGCCCTGGGCCGGGGGAGGGCGGCCGCTGGGCGTGGGCCAAAATCGCCTTCGCATAGCTAATGGTGAGGAGGAGGCCCTGAGGCAAAGTGGCCTTGGCCCCCACCTGGCCACGCCGGAGCACCTCCAAAGCATGCTCCACGTGCACCCAATTGATGTTGCGCAGCGACCGTCGCAGCCGGTGGATTCCCTCCCGCAGGATGGACCGTTGCAGCCCCAAGGGCAGGGCGCGAAACGCGGCCAGGTCCAGCTCGATGCTCTGGGCCGATTCGCTGCACACCACCTGGGGCCAGGCGCGGGCCAGTTGCTCGCGCAAGAGCTCGTAATCCGCGGCCAAAACCTCGGCCGTGCGCACCACGATCTGGCGGAGATTGGGCTGGTAGGTCTCTAAAAGAGGGATGAGTTCATGGCGTAGGCGGTTACGAAAATAGGTGCGGTCCAGATTGGAGCGATCGAAGCGGGGTTGCAGGCCTTGGGCTGCGCAATACGCCTCGATCTCGGCCCGGGAGACCTCCAGCAGCGGCCGCACCAGGCGCAGCCGATCGTCCTGCAGGTCGAGGGCCTCGCCCAGGCGCATCTCATCCAGCCAGGCCAAAGGGCGCATCCCGCGCAGGCCGGCCAGCCCGGAGCCGCGCAAAAAGTGCATGAGCACCGTCTCCACCTGGTCATCGGCGTGGTGGGCCACGGCCACGGTTTGGCCCCCCAGGCGGCGGGCCAAGGCGGCCAGGAAGGCATAGCGCGCCTGGCGGGCCGCCTCCTCGATGGCGAGCCCCCTGGCGCGGGCCAGGGCGGGCACATCGGCCTGTTCGATGGTGCACGGCACGCCCCAGGCGCGGCTGGTCTCGGCCACAAAGCGAGCGTCCTCGTCGGCCTCCTGGTCGCGCAGGCCGTGGTGCAGGTGGCCTACGTGCAGGGCCACCCGGAATTCATCGGCGAGCTGCCGCAAGATATGGAGCAGGCATAACGAATCCGGCCCACCGGAGATGCCCAGCACCACGGTATCGCCGGGGAGCAACAGATGATGGCGCGCGATGGTGGCCCGCACCTGCTGGATCACATCCATGGGTTGCTGTTCTCGCTCTGGGGCTAACACACCATACATTGTAATGCGGTTGCGGCTCTGTGCCAAAGGCCACAGGATTTCTGGCCCTTTACCTGGGCCACGCTTTGTGGCATGATACCTTTGCGTCTGGGGGACGTATTACATATACATTTTTGGGGTGTTCCTCAAAATCTTGGAAGGTGAGGCATGACGCAAAAAACGTTGGGCTATGTCGCATTGGAGTGGACCTGTCCCTCCTGCCATAAGCGCAACCCCGGCTCGGTGAAAGCTTGTCAATCCTGCGGAGCGGCCATGCCGGAGGACGCGCAATTCGAGCTACCCCCTGAGCAAAAGCTGGATACCAGCGCCGAGACGGCGGCCCAGGTGGCCGCCGGGCCGGATGTGATCTGTCCTTACTGCGGCGCGCGCAACCGGGGCAATGCCCTCAAGTGTGTCGGCTGTGGCGGGGATTTGAGCGAGGCGGCGCGGCGCGCTCAAGGCCAGATCTTGGGCGCTTTCCAAGCGGGCGCCGCGGCGGAGGTGACCTGTCCCCATTGTGGGGCCAAGAACCCTGCCTCGGCTACCGCCTGCGCCCAATGTGGCGGTGCCCTGGAGCGCGAGGCCTCTGCGCTGCCGGTACCTTCGGACGCGCCCCCTGCCAAAGGGAAGGGCAAATTCTTGGGCCTGGGGTGCCTTGTGCTGGTCATTTTAGGGGTCATCTTGGCCAGCCAGCTCTTGCGGGGACGCGGCCAGCATAGCGCCACGGTGCAAGAGGTGCAGTGGAGCTATGCGGTGGAGGTGCAAGAGCTGCAACCCGTCACGCGGGAGGCATGGCACGACGAGCTGCCCGCCGGCGCTCGGGTGGGCGAGTGCGTGAAAAAGGTGCGCCGCACCCAGGCCCAGCCGGCGCCGGGGGCTACGGAGGTCTGCGGCACGCCCTATGTGCAGGATACCGGCACGGGCAAGGGGAAGGTGGTGCAGGATTGCGTCTACCAGGTGACCGACGATTGGTGCCGCTATGTGGTGGATGAGTGGCGCTCCCTGGGGGTGCGGGAAGTGGCCGGCGGCCGCGACCTCAACCCGAGCTGGCCCGCCATCTCCCTGCCCGCGAACCAGCGCCAGGGGGCGCGGGTGGAGCGGTATCGCGTCGTGCTTCTGGCCGATGACGAAGCGTATATCTATCAGCCGAAGGATTTGGCCGCGTTTCTCCGCTTTACTCCGGGCAGCCGGTGGCGCATCACCACCAATGCCCTGGGGGGCATCAGCGCCATCGAACCCGAATAACCGAACCAACACACGGGATAGAGGCGATGACCCAAGAGGCGTTTTTCCGCTTGCGCGATAGTCTGCGCAACCTGCGCGCTGCGTTGCCCGCGTTGCGCGCCGAGGTGAAAGGCGAGGATGCCGGCGCGGGCGCATGGCTGGCCACCCTCACCCGTAACCTGCTCCCCGCTCTGGATTTCCCTTTGCCGGTGCTCTTGGTGGCCATCTGTGGTGGAGGCAGCACAGGCAAATCCACCCTGTTCAACACCTTGGCGGGCAAACCTTTGGCCCAAGTGGGCTTCAAGGCGGGATTGACGGCCCGCGTCCTTTTGGCCGGGCATCCCTCGGTGCTTTCCGGCCCCCGCGTGGCCCAGGCGCTGCTCCATCGCCTGGGCGAGGCGCCCCTCCCTTGGCGACGCGCCGAGGATACCGTGGTGCCGGGGCCGCCCCTCTATGCCACCGCCGAGCGCCTCCCGCCCAACCTGCTTTTGCTGGATACCCCCGATTTCGACACAGCCAGCGGCGGCGAGCTGGTCCATCGCCATCTGGCCGAGCCGGTCTTGCGCACCGCCGAGGTGGTCATCTATATCTTTAGCAACACCGTCTACAACAACCTCTCCAATACCCAGTTCATGGCCGAGGTGGTGGGCGGCGTGGGAGGCCGGCCGGTGGTGCTGGTCTATCGCATCTCCCGCGCCGCCAGTGACGAGGAGGTGTTGGACCATTGTCGCACGGTGGCGGGGCGGCTCTATCCTGGGGAGCGGGGGCGCGACGGATTCCCGCCACAGGTGATCGGAGTCTATCGCATCCACGAATCGGACGCCGTGGCCCAAGGCGAGGCCCTTCCTCGCCTGATCCCAGTGGGCGCGCGCACGGCCGGCCGTCCCCTGGAAGCGGTGTTGGCCGGCCTCGATGTGGCCCAGCTCAAGGCCCACGCCTTGGCCACCGATTTGCGGGAGGTCTTGGAAGGCGCCACGGCGGAGCTGGCCGAATTGCGGCGTGAGCTGGCGGAGGTAGCCCTCTACCGACAGGCGCTCCAGAAAGTGATGGCGCAGCAGGCCTTGCAGGCGTTGCGCTCCTTCCCCGCCCACGAGGCCGTGGGCCTGGCCACGCGGCTCTTTTTGCAGAGCAGCCCAGCCTATATCCGTTGGCTGCGCGCCACGGGCAAGGTGTTCGGCTGGCCTTTTCACTGGGCGCGCAAGGTGGGTCAAGAGCTGACCCGGCGCTGGGGCGGCGAGGCCGAGGCGGAGCAGCCGGCCGACCCATTGGCCGACCTGACCCAGGATCTGCTCCTGGCGGCCAACGAGCTGCGCAACCGCCTGGTGGATGATGCGCTGATCGTCCAAGTGAGCGCCAACGATCCTCTGTTGGCGGCCTGTCGGCGAGATGACGCGAGGCCGGCGGGTTGCGTGGAGCCGTTGGGGGGTGGCCTGTACAATCTCCATGTGCCCGTGCCGCGCTTGGCGCGCCGCCAGGAGGCGGCGTTGTTGGCCCAGGATTGGGGCGAGATCACCCAGGCGTTGCGCCGCGCCGCCCAAGACTTGTTGGGCTTGCCCCGGGATATCGAGGGGGAATTGCGCGGGCTGATCGCGGATTTTCGGGCCCACATGGGTTGGCGGCAGCGCCTGCGCGAGTCGTTCTTTGCCTCCCTCAGCGCCCTGCCGCCTCTCTTGGGGGTCACGTACACTCTTCTCACGGCCAATCCCGTGGCGGGGGGCGGCCTCTGGATTCAGCTCCAGGGGCTTTTCGGCCTCAACGATTTGTGGGCTTTGGTCTCCATCCCCGCCGCAGCCGGGCTGAGCGAGCGGGACCGCCAGCAGTTGGAGGCCATGCTCAAGCCGGTCTTTGAGCTGTGGTTCGCGAAACGCTCCCAGGCGGTGATAGAGCTTTATGGGCGCACCGTCTGCGCGCCGCTGCTCAAGGCCCTGGAGAGGGCGCCGGCGCCGGATGATCCGCGCCTGGAACAGCTGGAGCACTCTTTGCGCGCGCTTGCGGAGGTATTGTGATGACAAACCCCTTTTGGGCCGCCGGCGATGCGGCCGCGCTCCGGGCGGCGGGACGGTTGGCGGCCTTGCAGGCCGAGCTGGCCCGTCTGGAGGCGGCCTTGCGCGGGGCGCCCTTGTGGCAGCCCGGCCAAAGCTTGTTGGCCCAGATCGCCTGGTGCCGCAACAAGGTGCACAGCCTGGAGGCCTCTTGGGGCGAAAAGTTGGTGGTGGCCCTGGTGGGGCCTTCTGGGGCGGGCAAATCCACCTTGCTCAACGCCCTGGCGGGGCGCGAACTCTCGCCGGTGGGCCTCACCCGGCCCACCACCAGGCAGGTGGTGATCTATGCCCGCTCTCTGGCGGATGTGGAAGCGCTGCAGCAACATTGTGGGCCGGACCTGGTGCAGGTGCAGCTCGATCACCAAGCGCCGGCCCTGGAATATCTGGTGCTGGTGGATACCCCCGATACCAACACGTTGCCTGAAAACCAGCGTTTGCTGGCCCGCGTGTTGGAGCGGGCGGACGTCTTGCTCACCATCCTGCCCGCGCAGAACCCCAAGCTGTTGGATAACATCGCCTTTCTGCGCCCCTACGTGGCCCAGTTACCGGCCGATGCGGTGGTGCCGGTGGTGAACATGGTGGACCGCGTCCCCCGGCAGGAGTTGGAGGAGGTGATCCTGCCCGACCTGGCCCAGGCGATCCGCCAGGAGTGGCACCTGCAACCGGAGCGGATCTTTCTGGTCTCGGCCAAGGCCGCCCTGGCCGAGGCGACCTTTGCCGAAGATGAGTCCCCGCTCCACAATCTGAACCAGTTCGCCGCCCTGCGCGAGTGGCTGGTCAAGACCCTCAACCGCGCCGGGCAGCTGCGAGATCGGCGCCTGGCCAGGGCCGAGCATCTCGTGGGCCTGGTGAAGGAGCAGATCGCCCAGGCCTTGGCCGAGACGGCCCCGGCACGCGCAGCGGCCCAGGAGGCGTTGCGCGCTGTGGAGCGCCAGGCGCAGCGCGATCTGTTGAACGTCGTCTTGGGCCAGATGGAACAGATCTCGGCGGTGGATGTGCAAGCCGCCTTTTACACCCTCTTGGGGCAGAGGTGGTGGGGGCCGGTGGGCTGGCTGGTGACGCTCTGGGCGTTGGTGTTGCGGCTGGGGAGCTGGGTGGGGCGCAAGCTGCGCCCGGCGCGGGCCGGCGGCCTGGGCGCAGAGCCCGGATCTGCATGGCAGATGCCTCCCCTCGCCTGGGCAGAGGTGTTGCAAGGCCGTTACGCCAGCGATTGGCCCCCCGTGGCCGAGGCGCTGGTGCAGGCAGGCTTTGTGCCGGCGGTGCGCGGCGCGGATCTATGGCGCGAGTGGGCCACAGAGCGTGGCCGGGACCTGGGCGCGCGTTGGGGTCAGGCGATGGAGGAGGTCTTGGAGCGCCTGGCCCGTCACCTTTCCTCTTGGCCGGTGACTTTCCTGGGCAACGGCCCCCTCCTGGCCCTCATGGGCTGGGTGGCCTACCAGACGGTGGCGCGCTTTCTCCGGGAAGCCTATCTTCCCCTCGACTATTTCCGCCACGCCGGGATCGCCGCGCTGGTCCTCTGGCTGTTGAGCTTTGTGCTGGTGCAGGTGACCATCGCTTTGACCTTGCGTGGCCCGTTGCGGCGCGGCGTGGCCCGCCGGCTGCAAGGCGTCGCCGGCGAGGGCGTGGGCGCTTTGCCGGAACAGTTGCGCGCGCTGCGAGACTTGGAGCGCCTCGTGGGGCGCGGCGGGTGAGGGCTGAAGGGAGATAGAGGCGCGCAAGGTGAACGGGTTGCGGCCGGCAGGTTTACGGCACAAGGCCCGTGATGTGCAATACCCAGCCCAGCGCCGCTCCTCCCAGCACAAGCCAGGTGGCGTTGACCTTCCAGAGGAGCGCCATGGCTATGGCCACCACCGCGATGAGCACCGGCGGCCAGGCAACCAGGGTGGTCAGGGCCAGCTTGGCCGTGACCGCCGCCATCAGGCCCAGGGCGCTGACGTTGACCGCGTCGAGGAAGGCGCTGCTCCAGGGCGAACGGCGTAACCGGGGGATGGCACGGTTTAGTAAGACCACGAACAGGAACGAGGGCAGGATAAAGGCCGCCGTGCACAGGATCGCTCCGGGCACACTGGCCAGGAAGTAACCGATGAAGGTGGAGGTGGTGAGAAGCGGGCCGGGGGTGAATTGGCCGGCGGCGATGGCATCCAAGAGCTGCTGTTCTGTGAGCCAACCGTAGCGCTGCACCAGGCCGCCCTGTAAAAAGGCTACCAACACATAGCCGCTGCCATAAAGGACGGCACCTGTCTTGAGGAAAAAGAGGACCAGCTTCCAAAAGGAAAAGGCCACAGGCGCCCGAACGCCCTCGGCCAGAGCCAAGAGCGGGGCGCCCAAGGCCGGCCCAACCAGGGCAGGGGCGGTGGGCGGGTGGGGCTTGGGTCTCGTTGCGCGCCAACGCAACACCAACATCCCCGTCACCGCCACGGAAAAGAGGGCCAGTACCTCATTGATCCCTGCCAAGCATAGGCTCATGGCCGCCAGGCCCAGGAGGAGCAGGGCCTTATGCTTGATCGTTGTACGGCCCAAACGCCACAGGGCGGCCAAGATCACCGCCAAAACGGCGGGTTTGATGCCGTAAAGGAAAGGAGCGAGCTGGGGCAGCGTGCCAAAGCGCGCGTAGCTCCAGGCCAGGAGGGATGTAATGGTCGCTGCCGGCCCCACGTAACAGATTCCGGCGATGAACAGCCCTGCCCAGCCGGCGTGGATGTAGCCGATGTGCATGGCCATCTCGGTGGCGTTGGGGCCGGGGATGAGGTTGGTGGCGCCCACCAGATCGGCAAAATGCTCGCGGCTGAGCCAACGGCGGCGCTCCACAATCTCTTCTTGCATCATGGCGATCAGCGCCGCCGGCCCGCCAAAGCCGGTGAGCCCCAGTTTGGTAAATATCCATGCCACATCAAGCCTTTTGCCCATGGTAGCTCCATCTCGGACGCGATATGGGACCGGCGAGAGGTTCCCAAAAGGCCTGGCAACGCCAGGCGCTACCTTTACCAAGCCATGATAGCACAACACGGATGGCGGCTCAAGAGGGCTTGCCTCATAGCCCTCAGCATGGGGGAGACCCCCAAGTGTCAGCGGAGGTGCTGCAATGCTCACTGTAAGGGCGCGAGGCTTGATGTTCCTCTTGGTCGCCTGGGCTGTGGTGCTGGTCGGGGGTCACTCCGGGGCCAGCCCTCGCTCCGTTTCTTCTTCGGCGTGTGTGGAACGCCTCGTCAACGGCGGGTTCGATTCGGGCTCCTTTACTCCTTGGGCGGCGAACGGGGCCATCGGTCTGGGCCTGGGCCGCGTGAACCTTTTTGGGGCGCGGCTGGGGGGCTACCCTGGCTCGGCGGCCTGGTTGGAGCAGAGTTTTTCCATCCCCGCAGGGACGCAATCGGTGTGGCTCTCCTTCTGGTGGTTGGTGGATAACCGCGTTCCGCAGCCCGGCGACCTTTTGCGGGTGAGCATCGTTCAGGGCAGCCAGACGGTCACCCTGCGCTCCTATAGCGGCGGACAATCGCTGAACCTCTGGCAAGAGGAGCTTGTGGATCTGAGCGCCTACGTAGGACGCGCGGTCAAGGTGGTTTTCGAGGTCCATAACCATGCCGTCGATCCCGGCGCCTTCCGCCTGGACGATATCTCGGTCTCGGCCTGCGCCATCCCCAGCGCGCCGACGGCTACCCCCACGCGCACCCCGGCGCCCAGCCCCACCCCAGGGGAGTGCGAGGAGATGCTCCTGAATGGAGATTTCGAGCTGAGCGATGTCTCCGCCTGGAGCTCCCTTGGCCCGGTGTACGTGGGCGAGGGCCGGGCCAGCCCTCACGCCGCCTGGCTGGGCGGCGCCACAGGACAGGCCGCCGAGCTCTGGCAGAGGCTGACCATCCCCGCCAATGTCAATCCGCCGGTGCTCTTGCGCTATTGGTGGAAGGTGGAAGCCGGCCAAGAGCGGATGGACGATACCTTGCGCGTCCTTGTCGAGGAGTACAACCAAAGCCATCTGCTCCATGTCTGGTATGCCGTGGGCCCCTTCCAGTGGCGAGAGGGCATCGCCGATGTGAGCGCGTTCGCTGGCCGCGATGTCTTGATCAATTTCGCCTCCCAAAACGGCGGCGGCACCAGCCAGTTCGTCATTGATGACGTGAGCTTGGTCGCTTGCCTGGCAGCGCCCACGCCAACGGCCACGCTGCAACCCGCCACCGCGACGCCCACCCGGCAGCACGCGACTTTGACTCCCACATCCACCACCGCGCCCTCCGGCGGGCGCCCCCTGTATCTGCCCTTGGCGAGGAAAGCGCCCACGCCTACCTATCTGGTGGTCAACACCACCGATGACACCGATGACGGCGCCTGCACCGCCGGCCATTGCTCCTTGCGCGAGGCCATCCGCGCCGCCAACGATCATCCGGGGCCGGATACCATCGCCTTCAACATCCCCGCCGGCGACCCCGGCCGCGATGCCAACGGCGTCTGCACCATCCGCCCACAGGAGCTGTTGCCGTGGCTCACCGATGATGGCACGACCGTAGATGGCTTCACCCAGCCGGGCGCCAGCGCCGGGCCGCCGCCAACCCTCAAGATCGTCCTAGATGGTCACCACAACGGCAGTTTCTCCGGCCTAGCTGTGGTCAGTGCCGATAATGTCGTGCGCGGGCTGGTGATCAGCCGCTTCACGCCTTTCAGCGCCATCCACCTGAGGGGACCCAACGCTAGCAGGAACCGGATTG
>DAOTZU010000261.1:0-3100 GCA_034433995.1 Anaerolineae bacterium | reverse complement strand
GGTGAGCATGGTGGCATCCAGATATTCGCCCCAGGTGCGCTCTGTGGGCGACCAGCGGGCGCCGCCCTCCGGCTCACGCACCAGGGTCAAGCTCTCGTGGTTCACGCCGCATAGCTCCCGCATGGTGGGCGAAAGCTCGCCGCGATTGCAGTAAGCGTGTTCATCTATGCGGCCGGGGCAGGCCTCGCTGAGCAAGTTTCCCCCTCGCTCCACGTAGCGCGCCAATTTGCCGGCCACCTCCTCGGAGAGGGAGAGGGGGAAGGGCAGGATAAGTTCCTCGTAGCGAGAGAAATCGTAATGGCCCTCCAGAGGTTCATCCACCGCCCAATGCTCTTGCAGCTTGACCAGGTTAAAGCCGTGGCGTTTGAGGTTCTCCATATCCCGCTTCAGCTCGGCCATGGGCGGCATCGGTTCGCGGCAGAGGTGCGATCCAAAAGGAAAAATCTGGGCAAAACGCTCTGGGTTCACGCGGCTCCCTCCCACACCCAAGGCTAACCGTGCTCGCCATCCTGAGACCTGTCAGGTCTCGGCAGACCTGACAGGTCTCAGGAGCAGCCCCCCGCACATTGCGGCACTTGTTCCCTGCCCAGTTCTCGTGGCGGGCTTTATCTCTCTCATTGTAACATACAAGGCGTATTAAGTCAATATTTATTCACAAAGTGTAATAACTTCCCCTGTCCATCACGTCGGCCGATAGGCCTCCTGCACCGCCGCAAAGGCCAGCTTCTTGCGCCGGTCGTAGGTGACCACGCCTTTCAAATTCAGCTCGTTCCAATAGCCGTTGTGCACCTTGGAAGGATCGCGATAATCGCTGAAACAGAAGGGAAAGGTGCCCACGATCTGGGGATACTCGCGCACCAGGGCGAAAATCTCCTTGAGCAGGGCGGCGTGATAGTCCTCCGACCACAAATCGCGGGAGCGCGAGTAAAAGCCGGCCACCGAGTCGGCACCGAACTCGGTGAGGAGCAGCGCCAGGTCGGGTTTACGCGCCAGGACCTGGTCCAACATCTGACGCATGGGGGCGAGGTTGATCGGCTCCACGGGCACGTCCCTCGCCGCTTGGGCCTCGTCCGCCGGCTTGAGCCCTTTGCCGCCCAAAACCTTGTCATACCAACCCCAATAAGAGTTGATGCCCAGCACATCCACCAGCTCGGCCAAGGGTCCCACCAAGCCATAGAGGGCAGCATAAGAGATCAGGCGCGTGGGGTCCTCTGCCCGCAGGCGCGCCGCCAGGCGGCGGAAGAAAGGCTCGGCCTCCGGGTTGTGGGTGTTGCACTCGTTGCCCAGGCTATAGATGGCCACGCTGGGGTGGTTGCGGGCAGTGCGCACCATCTCGCTGAGCATCCCCTCAGCCAGGGCCAGCCAGGCAGGGTTGGCAAAGGGGGTGCCGCGCTCGTCGTCACGGGGGTGCAGGCAATAGACCGGCGGCTCGATCCAGACCAACAGCCCCGCCCGGTCGCAAGCCGCATAAAAGCGCTCATGTTGGGGATAATGACAGCGCACGGCGTTGCAGCCCAGCTCCTTCATCAGGCGCACATCTGCCTCCACCTGCTCCGGAGCCATCACCAGGCCATGGACGGGGGAATCGTAGACGTAGCAGATGCCCTTGAGACGAATCTCCTCGTCGTTGAGGTGAATGTACCCCTCGCGCAAGGCCAGGCGGCGAAAGCCACACTGGAACGCGCGCTCATCCAGGCGCTCTGCCCCCCGCAACAGCGTGATCTTGACGGGATAGAGCTGTGGCGCATCAGGCGACCAGGGCTTGACCCCCGCCACCGCCAGCTCCCCGGAGAAAGCGCCCTCCTCGGTCACGGCCCACGCGCCCTCGGCGCCGGCACAGGCCACCCGCACCTGCAACCCAGGCTCGGCCAAGAGAACGCGGCCCGCGACGCGCAATGTCCCGCCGCCGGCGGCAGGCTCGGCGGTGAGGGCGAGGTCATCCAGGCAGGGCGTCTCGCTCCACTCCAAGGTCACATCGCGGTGGATGCCGCCATAGTTGAAATAACCCAGGCACGGGGGCCATTTGGTGGTGGTGGCGCGGTTATCCACCATCACCGCCAGGAGGTTCTCGCCGGGTTGCAGGGCGCGGCGGGCATCCAGGGTGAACTCGGTATAGCCGCCCTCATGGCCGCCCAATTCGATGCCGTTGAGGAACACCCGGCAGGCATAGTTCACCGCGCCAAAACGCAAGCGGGCCAGCGCCCTCGGCGCCAGAGCCGGCAGCTCGAAGGCGCGGGCGAACCAGCAGACCCCCTCATAGATATCGTAGCGTTCGGCGTATTTCTGCCAGACCCCCGGCACCATCACCTTCAGCCAATGGCGACGGTTGGTATCGGGCCGGGCATATTCCGGATGCGGATAGATGCGTGGATCCAGGTGATATTTGGGATCGAGATCGGCGACGAAATCCCATTGGCCATTGAGGTCCAGTCGTTGCATAGGCATATCCTCCTTGAAAACAGCTGTCAGCTGTCAGCTCTCAGCGATCGCTTCAGCACGCGCTGCTCCGCGCCCATCCGTTACCTCGGCGTGCAGCGTGTCCATCCAATCCGCGTCGCCCGTCGCCTCAGGCGATCGCGACCACGCAGACGTCCGAGCGGCCCCCCGGGCGCGGTTGAAGGAGACCCAGGGCCCGGCGGGATCTATCAGAGGATGGGGATGGGAGTATTGGCCGGATGGATCAAGTTGGCATCGCTGGGGCAAAAGGAGCGGTGGGCCGATGCCGACGTTCACACCTCTGCCCCCGGCGCCCCGCGCCAATACTGCATCCCCGGCGCCTCGCAGAACTCCCACGGAATGACGCCCACCACCGAATCGGGCAGTGCTTGGGCCATGATGGCCAGGCACAGGGTGCGAAACCAGGTGGGAAACATGGCCGAGACGTCCGCGGCGGAGGCCATCAGCGGGTGACCGTAGGCAAAGGCCACGCCGCGCATAAAGACGAACCCGCCGTCCTCGTTCTGGTTGGAGAGCACCCAGGGCAAAGCCCGGCGCAGCGCGGCCAGGATCTCCTCCCGGCGATAAGCCGTCTGCCGCATCATGCGCACCAAGGGATCGATGGAATCAATATCCTCGCAGGCGCTGCTATTCCAGGGGTTCT
>DAOTZU010000260.1:0-1993 GCA_034433995.1 Anaerolineae bacterium | reverse complement strand
GGAGCTGCCCCACCCATGGACGTGTTGGAAGGTCTCAATCCCGCCCAGGCCCAGGCCGTGCAGGCCATCGAGGGGCCGGTGTTGGTGCTGGCCGGGCCCGGTTCAGGCAAGACGCGGGTGCTCACCCACCGCATCGCCTATTTGATCCGTGTCTGCCAGATCAGCCCTTATCACATCTTGGCCGTGACCTTTACCAACAAGGCGGCCAAGGAGATGGTCTCGCGGCTGCAACAGCTCATCGGGCCACAGACCTCGCGCCTCACCATCGGCACCTTTCACGCCATCTGTGCCCGCATCCTGCGTCAGGAGGCCGCCTATGTGGGGCTGGGCAGCAATTTCGTCATCTATGATGAGGATGATCAGCAGCGTCTGATCACCCGCGCCCTCAAGGAGCTGGACCTGGATAGCAAGCTCTATCGCCCCTCGGCGGTGCAGAGCGCCATCTCCAAGGCCAAGAACGAACTCCTCACGCCGGAAACCTATCGCCCGCCCACCTATTGGCACGAGGCCGTGGCCCGGGTCTTTGCCCGTTACGAGGAGCTGAAGGCTGGGGGCAACGCCCTGGATTTCGACGATCTTTTGGTCAAGGCGGAGGCCCTCTTCCGCCAACACGATGAGGTGCGCCAGCGGTATCAGCGGCGCTACCTCTATCTTCTGATCGACGAGTTCCAGGATACGAACAAGGCGCAGTACGACCTGATCCGCCATCTGGCCGGCGAGCGGCGCAACGTCTTTGCCGTGGGCGATGAGGACCAGAGCATCTACAGTTGGCGCGGCGCCGATTACCGCAATGTGTTGCGCTTTCGCGCCGATTTCCCCGAGGCCAAGGTGATCCTGCTGGAGCAGAATTACCGTTCGACCCAGACCATCCTCAACGCCGCTCGGGCGATCATCGCCCGCAATACCCAGCGGGTGAACAAAAAGTTGTGGACGGATAACCGAGGCGGCCCCCTGGTGCAGGTGTACGAGGCCTACGACGAGCATGAGGAGGCCGAGTACGTCGTCAACGAGATCCAGCGCCTTGTGGCCCAGGGCGTCTGTCGCCTGGGAGATTGCGCCGTCATGTATCGCACCAATGCCCAATCCCGGGCTCTGGAAGATGCGTTTCTGCGCCATGGCCTGCCCTACAAGCTGGTGGGGGGCATCCGCTTTTACCAGCGCCGCGAGATCAAGGATGTGCTGAGCTACCTGCGCGTCATCCACAATCCGGATGATGACGTCAGCCTGATGCGCATCATCAACACGCCTCCGCGGGGCATCGGCAACAAGACCGTGGAGCAATTCCTGCGCTGGGCGGAGAGCCTGGGCCTCTCGGCGGGAAGGGCGCTCCTGCACCTGGCCCAGACGGCCGCCCAGGGGGACGATGCCCCGCAGACGCCTTGCTCCGGCCGCGGGGGCCGACAGCTCTTGGGCTTTGCCCAGATATTGGCGGAACTGGTCCAGGCCCAGGACCATATCACCCTTTCGGAATTCTTGACCCTGCTTTTGAACAAGACCCAGTACCTCGATTTTCTCCGCGACGGCACTGAGGAGGGCCAGGATCGGGCCAACAACGTCCGCGAGCTCTTTTCGGTGACCGCGGGCTACGACGACGTGCCTTTGGCCGCGGCCCTGCCGAGTTTCTTGGAAGAGGCGGCCCTGGTGGCTGATGCGGACGAGGTGGATACCAACGCCAACGCCGTCACCCTGCTCACGCTGCACCTGGCCAAAGGGCTAGAGTATGATACGGTGTTCATCGTGGGCATGGAGGAGGGGTTGTGCCCGCACATGCGCTCCCTGGATGATCCGGAGGCGATGGAGGAGGAGCGGCGGCTCTGCTATGTGGGCGTCACCAGGGCCAAGCGTCACCTTTACCTGGTGCGGGCCTTTCGCCGCACGCTGTATGGCGCGTCGGAGACGAGGGATCCTTCGCGCTTTCTGCTGGATATTCCCACCAATTTATTGGCCGGCCAAGGGGCTGGCCGGGCCCTGGCCCGTGGACGACAAGATACCC
>DAOTZU010000259.1:0-3167 GCA_034433995.1 Anaerolineae bacterium | reverse complement strand
CGTAGAGGCCTTGCCCGCCGTCGGATGGAATCGGACGGCTCTGCTTGCCAAGCCCGCAGCGCGGGCTTGCCATCCCCAGACGTCGGTTTCTAACCGACGGGGGCATCTCTCGACACCCTCTTCCTGCAACGAGGGTGTTACAAAGGCGCGCAGAGGCCTTGCCCGCCGTCGGATGGAATCGGACGGCTCCGCTTGCCAAGCCCGCGACGCGGGCTTGCCATCTCCAGACGTCGGTTTCTAACCGACGGGGGCATCTCTCGACACCCTCTCCTGCAACGAGGGTGTTACAAAGGCGCGTAGAGGCCTTGCCCGCCGTCGGATGGAATCGGACGGCTCTGCTTGCCAAGCCCGCAGCGCGGGCTTGCCATCCCCAGACGTCGGTTTCTAACCGACGGGGGCATCTCTCGACACCCTCTCCTGCAACACAGTTGACACGCGCCTAACCAAAGAGTACATTTAACCAGAGATGACCCAAGCACGACAGCGGCATCCGGCAAGGAAGTGCTGCTCTGGCCAAATCACTGAGGGGAAAACCGTGAAACCCTGGGCGCAAACATGGGCAAGCGTGCGTCGTCTGTTCGCCCCACGCTCCGCCTCGCGGAGGCAATCGAGCCAGGCTTGGCAGCGTTGGCTGCAGGCCGACAAGCATCCGGCCACGGAGCTGCTGCGCAATGTGCTGGAGAACATCCCTGTCGGCATCTGGGTGGTGGATCGCGACCTGCGCTTTGTCCTCTGGAACGCTGCTCTGGAGGAGATCACCGGAGTCCCACGGGATCAAGTCCTCGGCCAACACATCTTGGAACGCTTTCCCAGCACTTCCGCCCACGGGCTGGACCAGTTCTACGTGCGCATGCTGCGCACCGGCGAACCGCTGCGGCTGGATCGGTTCCCCTTCCACGATCCCACCCTGCGCCGGCCGGATTACATTCTTGATATCAAGGTGAAACCCTTGCGCGACCCCAAGGGCGCCATAGCGGGCCTGGTGGCCATGGTCCACGACGTGACCGAGACCACCCACGCCCTGGCCGCCTTGCAGCGGCGGGATGCCATCCTGGAGGCGATGGGTTTTGCCGCGGAGCGATTACTGCGGGCCAAAGTGTGGGACGAGACCATCCCCGAAGTGCTGGCCCGGCTGGGCCAGGCCACGGGGGCCAGCCGCATACAGATCCTCGAAAATCAGTTATCCTCCGAGGGCGTCGTGCTCACCAGTCGGCGTCACATCTGGCGCGCAGAGGGGGCCGCCTCCTCCCACATCGCCGAGCCCGTGATCCCGGCGCGTTTGTGGGAAGAGCCTCTCCTGCGCCGTTGGCGTGAGGCCCTCAGCCGGGGCGAGGCGATTTACGGCCTTGCGACCGATTTGCCCCCTGCCGAGGGAGAAGCTCTGCAGCGCGCGGGGATCCTCTCGGTGGCGCTGGTGCCCATCATGGTACAAGACGCCTGGTGGGGCACACTGGGGTTGGGCATTTGCGCTTCTCCGCACCCGTGGTCCCTCACCGAGATCGAGGCCCTCAAAGCGGTGGCCAACCTGTTGGGCGCGGCCATCCAACGCAGCCAGATGGAGAGGGACCTGCGCGAAAGCGAGGAGCGCTACCGGGTGCTGTTCGAGAACTTGGGCGACGCCTTCATCCTGGTGGATGCCGAGCTGCGCCTGGTGGAGTTTCGCGATTCCTCCTCCCTTTCCTTTGGGTTGGAGCGGGAGAAGGTCATCGGCCAGCCCATCGCCGAGGCCCTGGCCGGCTTGCGCCTGCCGGGGGCAGACCTGGCCAGCGTCATCACCCAGGTGCTGCGCACGGGACGCACGCGGCGCTTTGATGGGGCACGCTACCTGGCCCCCCATCTGGCCAGGCGTCAAGCGCCCCATTTCGATGTGGTGATCTATCCAATCCGCGCAAGGGGCGCCCAGCATGTGGTTCTGCTTTGTCGCGATATATCCGAGACGCGCCGCCTGGAGGCCCAGCTCGCGCGGGCACGCCGCCTGGAGGCGCTGGGGCGCTTGGCCTCCGAGATCGCCCACGACTTTCGCAACTTGTTGGCCGTGATCCAAACGGCCTCCGAGCTGCTCCTCTCCCGCTGCCAGGAGATCGCCCCGGCCCATCAGTGGCTCGAGGCCATCACCCAAAGCGTCATCGAAGGGCGGGAGATCATTCAGCAACTCCTCACCTTCAGCCGCGGCGAGGAGGTTCAGCTGGAGATCCTGCCCCTGAACATGCTGGTCCGCGAGGCCGAAGTGATGCTCAAGCGTCTCCTGGGCGAGAGCGTGGCTCTGGAGCTGGCGCTGGCGGAGGAGGATCTCTTTTTCTGGGGAGATCGCGGCCAAGTGCACCGCATCCTGCTCAACCTGGCGAGCAACGCCCGGGAGGCCATGCCCCAAGGCGGCCGCTGCACCATCGAGACCCGGCTGACCCATCTGGATCGCGAGGCCGCCCAGCTCCTGGGTCTGGCCGCGGGGGATTATGCCCTTTTGGTGGTGAGCGACACGGGGATAGGCCTCAGCGAGGAGGCCCGTGAGCACCTCTTTGAGCCGTTCTACACGACCAAGAAGCTGCACCGCGGGAGCGGCCTGGGCCTGGCCACGGTGTACGGCATCATGCAACAACACCGCGGCCAGATCACCGTGGAGAGCGAACCTGGCCGCGGCACCAGCTTTTTCCTCTATTTCCCGGCCCTGCTGCCGGAGCAGGAAGAGGTAGAGGGCCCAAGCGCCTAGGCCTTGGCCTGGGCGAGCATCGCCGCCAGCTGGCGCACATGGCTCTTTTCCTCGGCGATGATCTGCTCCACCAAATGCTTGTTGGCCGGCTGCACCAGGTCTAACACACCATAGAAAAAGAGCAGCGTCTCCTTCTCAAAGGCAATAGCCTGCTTGAGCATCTCGGGCACCGTGGCGCCACGGGGCACGGCCCGGATGGGCGCGTCCTCCTTGGCAAAGAACGCGCGATCCACCGTGGCCTGGATATAGCCCAGCGCCTCCTCCCAGGTCTCTGGGGAGACCTCGGTCATCACGATGGCTCCGCCGAGCCCCTGGAAGATCTGCTTGTGGCGCACCTCTTGATCGGCCAGATAGGTAAAGAGCTTTTGCGCCTCCGGCCAGGTGGCCTCCTGGGCGGCCTGGCGATAAAAGGCCTCGCCCCGCGTCTCGGTCTGGACGGCAAGATCCACAATATCGGCCC
>DAOTZU010000258.1:0-3791 GCA_034433995.1 Anaerolineae bacterium | reverse complement strand
ACGATGCTCCGCCGGTTGCGCAACCGTTGGCATGCCGTCTACACGGGCCTCACGCTGTGGGATGTACACAACCACCGGCTATGCACCCAGGTGGCCACCACCCCCGTGCTCATGCGCAATTATACCGATGTAGAGATGGAACGTTACATCGCCAGTGGCGACCCTTTGGATAAGGCCGGCGCCTATGCCATCCAGCACGCCGAGTTGAATCCCGTGGCCCGGGTTGAGGGGTGCGCCGCCAATGTGATGGGGTTACCCCTGTGTCATCTCTACCGCGTGTTGCGGGATTGGGGGATCGTTGTGCCCGTGTATCCCCTGGCGTCTTGCCCTTGGGCCGTGGAGACGGGCTGCCCCTGGTCGGCGGAGATCATCACCGAGGCACCGGAGAGATGGTGTCTGGAGGGGGAGGGCGCATGCTGAGCCTGGTTACCGGCGCCACGGGCTTGGTGGGCAGCCACCTGGTGGAAGCGCTCCTCTTGCGCGGGGAGCGGGTGCGAGCTTTGGTGCGCCCCACCAGCCAGGCCCGTTGGCTCCAGGAGCTGGGGGTGGAGCTCCGCGTGGGCACCCTGGCCGATAACGCCACCCTGGCAGCCGCCGCTCAGGGGGTGGACCGCGTTTTCCATTGCGCCGCCCTGGTGGAGGATTGGGGCCTGTGGGAGGATTTCTACCAGGCCAACGTCCGCGGCCTGGGCAATATTCTAGGGGCCGCCACCCGTGCCCAGGTATCCAAGTTTATCCTGCTCAGCACCACCGATATTTACGGTTTCCCCGGCCGCCCGGTGCGTGAGAACGAGCCACCGTCGCCGCGAGGCTTCCCCTACGCCGATAGCAAGATCGAGGGCGAGGCACTGGCCTGGAGCCATTACGAGCGGGCGCGCCTGCCCCTCTGCGTGATCCGGCCGGCGACCATCTACGGCCCCCGGGCGCAAAGCCTCATCCTCGGCATCATCGAGGCGCTGCGCCGACGCAAGATGTTCCTCGTGGATGGCGGAAGGCATATTGCCGGCCTGACCTACGTGGGCAACCTGGTGGATGCCCTCATCTTGGCCGCGGATAACCCCAAGAGCGTCGGCCAGGCCTACAACATCTCCGATGGCAGCCAGGTCACCTGGAAAGAATATGTGGACGCTCTGGCCGATCTGGCCGAGCTGCCCAGGCCGACCCGCAACTATTCCCATGGTCTGGCCTATGCCCTGGCCACCTTTTGGGAAGCTTATTACAGCGCCCGTGGCCGCACGGAGCGCCCCCCGCTAACCCGCTTGATGGTCGAACGCATGGGCTCGGACCAAAACTATCCCATCGAAAAGGCCCAGCGTGAGCTGGGGTATCGGCCACGGGTGAGTTTTGTCGAAGGGATCCGTTACACCGGCGATTGGCTGCGCCAGAGGGGTTTGCTGGCTTGAACCGCCTCGGCGGCGCTGCGCTCACACGGGGCTGGCCTCCGGCATCCGCAGCGGCAGGCGGACGGTGAAGCGGCTGCCCACGCCCACCTGGCTCGCCACCTCGATGCGCCCGCCCAACTTTTTGACGATCATGGCGCTGATCACCAAGCCCAGCCCGGTGCCGCGGCCGTGACGCCCCGGCGTCCGCACAGTGTAAAACTTTTGAAAGATGCGCCCCAGCTCTTCTTGGGTCATGCCGATGCCGGTATCTTCCACCACGAAACAGATCTCGGCGCCTTCCACGTGATAGCTCACCCGCACCTGGCCCGGCGCATCGGTGAACTTGATGGCGTTGCTGAGCAGGTTGATCAGCACCTGCTCCAGGCCCTCGCGGTTGGAGATGAACCCATCCGACGGCGGTTCGCCGCAAGAGACCTCCAGTTTTAGTCCCTTTTCCTCGGCCAAAGGCCCACAGACGCCGAGGGCGGCGGCGATCACCTGGCGGGGATCTACGTTCTCCGGGGGTAGCTCGTATTTGCCGGCCTCCAAACGGGTAAAATCCAGCAGGTTGCTCACCAGGTGCCGCTGGCGTTCCACCTGGGCGTTGATCACGGTGAGATACTCGTGGGCCTTGGTCTCGGCCGGCGTATCCATCAACAGCAGCCGCACCAGAGTTTTGATGGTCGTTAATGGGGTGCGCAATTCATGGGAGACAAAGGCGACAAAATCGGACTTGAGTTGGTCCAGCTGGGCCTGCTGGGTGATGTCGCGCCCGACATAGAGGGTGCTGGCCGGCACAGAGGGCCCGCTCAACTCTGTAGCGCTGATGCTGACGATCCTCTCCCGAAACTCGACCAATTGTTGCGCGCCGGGCGGGGTATCGGGGTCGCGGTCGGCCGCGATCTGTTCCAGGAACCACGGGGGGAGCGCCGCGCCCTGCCGGATGTCCAGCAGATGCTCCGCAGCGCGGTTGGCCAAAAGGACTCGCCGCCCAGGATCCACCACGAACACTGCCTCGCCCATGTTGGCCAGGATGCCGCGCAACACGTTGCGCTCATGTTGCAGCTCCGCCTCGCCCCGCTCCATCTCGCTGGTCAGCAGCCACACCACCAGGGCGATGAAAGCCAAATAGGGCAAGCTCAAGATGGAGGGCAACGATATCCCTTCGGCGGTGACGAGGCGCTGTTTCAAGACCAAGCCCAACCGCTCCAGCAGGATCAGGGTCCCATAGCCGATGCCACTGAGCAAAGTCAGCGGGGCGATGGCCCCCTTGCCGATGAGCCATCCGCCCATGATGATGGGCCAGAGATAGGCCAGGGCAAAGGCGTGGCCATCTGCCCCCAGGAAATAGATCAACAGGGTGATGAGGACGCTCTCGAGGCTGAAGGCCAGATAGCCCAAGAAGGAGATATCGCGCCGCCGCCAGAGATACAGATAGATGAGGTTGACGGCTAACTGGAGCCCGACAAGCAAATAGAGGGGCAGCTGGGTTGCTTGCGGCCGGGGGCCCAGGAGCAGCACCAGCAAAAGGGCCAAGACGGCGGTGACGATGCTCCGCCCAAGGATGAAGCGGTGCCAAAGGCGCAGTTTCTCATCTACCACGGCCTCAGGCCCGTTTGCCCACATGTTTGGCCACCCGCCCCGGCAGCCAGATCACCAATTTGTTGCGCCCTTGCTCGTAAGCCCAGGAGAGCTGGCCGCCGTGCCCGCGCACCACGCGCCGGGCATAGTCGAGCGCCTGGGGTTGCCAGGAGCCTTCCCCCTGGCGTTCGCAGCCGCCGTCGGCGATGACGAACTCTAGGCCGCCCTCGGCTGCCCGAACGGCCGAGATCTCCACCCGGCTGCCCTGAGGCGAGACCATCACCGCCGCATCCAGCAAACCCGCCAGGGCGCGGCTCAGGGCGTTGCCGTCTATATTGGCGCTCAGCAGGCCGCCGCAAGAGATCTTGATCTCGATCCCCCGCTCCCTGGCCAGCCGAGCGGCGTTGGCCGCCGCCCCCCGCACCACCGGCGCCACCCGCGTGGGCTCGCGTTTGAGGGATAGCTCCTCCCCCTCTTCTTTGGCCGCCCAAGAGAGGTCCTGGATCAACTCTCGCAAAGCGTTGGCGTCCTTGATGGCATTCTGCAGGTACCGCTCCTGCTGGGCCTGATCTTGGCCAAAGCGCTCCGCCAAGAGCAGGTTCAGGTGAGCCATGATGCTGGTCACCGGGGTGCGCAATTGTTGGGCCACCTCGGCCAGGATGCGGCTGCGCAGGGCGTCTATCTCGCGCTGTTCCGCCTTGCGCGTGTGCTCCACCCGGTTGAGCACGGCGGCGATGCGGGCCTCCAGCTCCTCCGGCTCAAAGGGTTTGACGATGTAATCATCCGCGCCTGCCCGTAGCCCCTCTAGGCGATCTGCCAGGTCCCCCT
>DAOTZU010000257.1:0-12591 GCA_034433995.1 Anaerolineae bacterium | reverse complement strand
TTCGCCAACCTGGACAAGCTCCAGACGGGCCAATTGATGATCCGCCTCACCAGCGATGTGATGCAGGTGGTGCAACTCTTGCAGATGACCATGCGCATGTTCATCCGCGCCCCGCTGATCATCGTGGGCAGCTTGATCATGCTCTTTGCCACCAACTGGCGCTTGGCGTTGGTGATGTTGGTGTTGATGCCCTCGGCCATGGTCATCTTTTGGGTCTTTGCCACCAAGGCCCGGCCCATGTTCATGGAGGTACAACGCAAATTGGGCCGGCTCAATACGGTGCTGCAGGAGAACCTGGCCGGGGTGCGCGTGGTGAAGGCTTTTGTGCGCGCCAAGCACGAAGAGCAGCGTTTTGAGCGCGCCAACGTGGACCTGATGGATCAATCCATCCGCGTGGGCAGATTGTTCGCCATCTTGATGCCCATCACCCGGCTGCTCATCAATCTGGGCACCCTGGCGGTGGTGTGGATCGGCGGCGCGCAGGTGGCCTCGGGGTTCGGCTCGGTGGGCCAGTTGGTGGCCTTTAACAACTATATCATGTCGGTGATGTTCCCCCTGACCAACCTTGGGATGATGATCAACTTTATCTCTGCTGCCGCGGCCTCGGCCCAGCGCATTTGGGAGGTGTTGGACGAGGAGCCGGCGGTGCAAGAACGTCCCGACGCCAAGGCGCTGGTGGAGGCGAGGGGCCATGTGGCCTTTCGTAACCTCACCTTCCGCTACAACGGCCAGCAGGAGGGCCGCCCGGTCTTGGCGCAGATCGATCTGGAGGCCAAGCCCGGCGAGACGGTCGCCCTGCTGGGAGCCACCGGCGCGGGCAAGAGCACGCTGATCAACCTCATCCCCCGCTTCTACGATGCCACCGAGGGCCAGGTGACCCTGGACGGCATGGATGTGCGCGAGCTGACGCTGGATTCCCTGCGCGCCCAGATCGGCATCGTCCCGCAAGAGACGATCCTCTTCAGCGGCACCATCCGCGATAACATCCGCTACGGCCGGCCCGACGCCAGTGATGAGGAGGTCATCGCCGCCGCCAAGGCCGCTCAGGCCCACGAATTCATCCTCAGCTTCCCCCAGGGCTACGATAGCTGGGTGGGGCAGCGAGGAGTGAACCTCTCCGGCGGCCAAAAGCAGCGCATCGCCATCGCCCGGGCTTTGCTGGTCAACCCCAAGGTCCTCATCCTGGACGATAGCACCAGCTCCGTGGACCTGGAGACCGAGCTCAAGATCCAGGAGGCGCTGGATCAACTCTTGGCCGAGCGCACGAGTTTTATCATCGCCCAACGCATCAGCACGGTGATGAACGCAGACAAGATCGTGGTGCTGGACCAAGGACGCATCGAGGCCATCGGCAGCCACGAAGAGCTTTTGGCCACCAGCCCCATCTACCGCGAGATCTATCAGTCGCAACTCGGCGACGGCGTGAAAGGGTGAGAGCATGACAGATAACCGACCCCACACTCCATCCCAAGGGATGCCCGCCGGCTTGGGCGGCGCCGGCCGGGGGCCTGCCCCCGATTTCCCCGCCCCGCAGCGACCGGGAGGCGGCGGTTTCCGCGGGGGCGGGATGATGGGCGGCCGCATCGAGAAGGCCCAAAACCCCAAAGGTGCCTTTCTGCGCTTGGTCAAGTTGCTGCGCCCCTACCGGGCCACGCTCATCCTGGTAGTGGGGCTGGTCATTGTGAGCGATCTCCTGGATCTCCTGGGGCCGTACCTCGTCGGCCTGGCCATCGACCGCTTCATCAGCCAAGGGGATAAGGTCGGGCTGGCACGGCTCTCCCTGTTCCTTTTGGGCACCTATCTCGCCGGCTGGGGGGTGCAGTTCGGCCAAAGCTACACCATGATCAGCCTGACGCAGCAATTTCTGCGCGGCCTGCGTTACCAACTGTTCCAGCATCTGCAGCGCCTGTCGTTGGCCTTTTTCGATGCCCGGCCCGTGGGCGAGCTGATGAGCCGCCTGACCAACGACATCGACGCCATCATGCGCGTCCTCTCGCAAAGCGTGGTCGAGCTTTTGGCCAGCGTGCTCACGGTGATGGGTATCGTGGTGGTCATGTTCTTGCTTCACCCCTGGCTGGCCCTGGGGGCCTTGGTCATTCTGCCCCTGATGTCCTTGCTGACCACGGCCATCGGCCGGCGGACGCGCCAAGGCTTTCGCCAGGTGCAGGGCAATCTGGGCCAGTTGAACGCTTTCATGGAGGAGAGTATCACCGGCGCCAAAGTGGTGCAGGCCTTTGGCCGCCAAAAGGCCGCCATCGCCCAGTTCCAGCAGGCCAATATTGCCGTGCGCGATGTCAGCGTCCGCGCTCAATCCTTGGCCATGATGTTGCCGCCGCTATTGATGATCTTGAGCAACATGGATATCGTCATCATCGCCGGCCTGGGCGGCTGGATGGCCCTGCGGGGAATGATCAGCGTGGGCGTCATCGCCAGCTTTATCCTCTACGCGCGGCGTTTCTTCCGGCCCTTGATGAGCCTGGCCGAGATCTATAACTCGATCCAATCGGCCCTGGCCGGCGCCGAACGGATTTTTGAGGTGCTGGACCAAAAGCCCCAAATTCAGGATAGCCCCACGGCCATAGAGTTGGACCAGGTGCGGGGCGAGGTCGAGTTCGACAACGTGAGTTTTGAGTATGTGCCGGGCGTGCCCGTCCTGCGCGAGGTGAGCTTCCGCGCCACGCCGGGGCAGACCATCGCCCTGGTGGGGCCCACGGGCGCGGGCAAGACCACCATGGTCAACCTCCTCTCCCGCTTTTACGACGTCACCCAGGGGAGCATCCGCATTGACGGCCACGATATCCGCGAGCTGAAACAAGATGACCTGCGGCGCAAGCTGGGCATCGTGCTCCAGGATACCTTTCTCTTTTCCGATACGGTGATGGAGAATATCCGCTACGGCCGCCTGGACGCCACCGACGAGGAGGTGATCGCCGCCGCCAAGCTGGCCAACGCCGATCAGTTCATCCAGCGCCTGCCCAACGGCTACCAGACCGAGCTCTCTGAGCGGGCCAGCAACCTCAGCCAAGGACAGCGGCAGCTCCTGGCCATCGCCCGAGCGATCTTGGCCGATCCGCGCATCCTGATCCTGGACGAGGCCACCTCCAGCGTGGATACCCGCACCGAGGTGCAGATCCAACAGGCGCTGCTAAACCTGATGAAGGGGCGCACCAGTTTCGTCATCGCCCACCGGCTCAGCACCATCCGCAAGGCCGACCTGGTGCTGGTGATCAACGAAGGGCGGATCATCGAGCGGGGCACCCACGAATCCCTCATGGCCCAACGCGGCTTTTACTATCACCTGTACATGAGCCAGTTCCGCCGCGCGCCGCAGCCCGAAGCGGCCCAAGCGCCCCTGGTCCTGGCCCAGGGCGAGGGGATGGCCGCGGAGGGAGGGGGCAACTAAACCTACCTCCTCGCTGCCGCGATCATGGCGTCCACGGCGCTGGGTTCCACATTGCTGGGCAGGGGGCTGCCGGTGCAAAGGACAAAGGGTGCCCCCGGCCCGGATTGGGTCAATTGCTCCTCCACGGCGCGGGCGATCTCTGCAGGGTTGTTGCGCAAGAGGAGGCCCTCGGAATCCAGATTGCCAAACAGACAGCGTCTCGGGCCAAAGACGGCGCGCACGGCGGCCACCGTGGTGGCCACGCCCTTGCGGGGCTGCTCAAAGGCAAAGGCATCCACGGGCAAGGCCGCCTCGTGGGCCAAGATGGGCAAAATATCCCCCTCGTTCCAGAGGATGATGCGCAGGCCGGCCTCGTGGGCGGCCTCCACGATGGCGCGTTGGTAAGGCAGCGCAAAACGCTCGAACATGGCCGGGGAAATGATATCGCACGAGGCCCAACCATCGGCGATGAATACCGCCTCGGCGCCGGCCTCGGCCCATTGGCGCATCCGCAGGCGGTCGCCGGCGGCATAGCGCTCACACACATAGACGAACAGCTCGGGATCCTCCAACATCGCCGCCATGGCCGCCTCAAACCCAAAGGCATAGCAGGCGCAGATATAGGCCGGCGAATGATGGGGCAGGACCAGGGCTCGGTCCCCCAGCTCGCGGATCAGGCGACGCAGGCCCTCCAGGTAGCTCTCCCCCCAACCGGTGAAGAGAGGCACCAGGCGGTCGGCATCCTCGCGGGAGCGGATCTCCCCCACAGGATCGCACCCTTTGGCCCCCGTCTCTAGCTCATAGAGGGAGTAGCTATCCTTGGTCAGGCCATAGAGCCGGCCGGTGTTCTCATCGCGCACCACCCAACGGCGACGGTCCTCCTCCACCAGGGTCGGCTCCCGGGGACCGGAGCCCAGCCCCTCGTAAAAGATCGCGTCGGGCCGATGGCGCTCCCAGAGGGCAAGCTGGGCGGCATACCAGGCGGCATTGCCGCCACAGGCCAACTGCCAGGGTTGCAATCCGGCCACCTTCCAGGTGTAATCGAAACCCCAGGTAAAGAGCGCCACGGGCGGGCGCTCCGTGGCCTCGCCGGCCAGGGCGCGCAACATGAGGGGACGGCCGTTCATGGATCTCCTTTGCAGCTTGTAGTGTTCAGCGGTCAACCGTCGAATGGCTTTTGCCGAGGGTCGGTAGCCAAGCTCGACGAGGCCGCCATGCCCCTAAGGATACCCCAAACCAAGGGCTGAGCAAAAAGTGCGTCCATCGGTTGCCAACCGACGTCTGTGGATACCATGCGGGCCTGGTCAGCAGAGCCAGCGGATCCGAGCCGACGATGGACAAGGCCCCCATCCAGCGGCGACCCGACGCATCATGGGAAGCTCGCCGGAGCCGCCCGCAGCTTGCCACTTTTGCCTTGCCGGGGGTTGCATGCGCCCTTGAAAGCCGCTAAAATCTTGGCGATTTCTGGAATTCCCGTCCCCTGCCGCTTGTGAAAGCATAGCAGAGGCCGGCCATGTGGACAGAGGAGGGTTCGCGTGAACATCATCTTGCTCATCTCGGATACGTTTCGCTACGATAACCTCTTTGATCGGGCGGCCATGCCCGTGCGCACGCCGGAGCTGGATCGCTTCGCCCAGCGGGCGGTGAGCCTTTCGCGGCTCTACACGGGGAGCTTTCCCACCATCCCGCACCGGACCGACCTCACCAGCGGGCGCTTTGGTTGGATGTGGTACCCCTGGCAGGATCGCCGCCAGAGCAGCGCCAATCACTTGCCCATGATCCTGCGCCAGGCGGGATACGTCACCCAGTTGCTTTGCGATTGCCCGCATCTCTTTAACGCCGGCTTTCAGTTCGGCTTTGATGCGGCCTATGCCCTGCGGGGCCAGGAGGCGGATCTGCCCCTCCTGCGCATGAACCACCCCATCCCCCAGGCGATGCCGCCCGAAAAGACCCGCGACGATCTGCACTTTCAACGGCGCAACCTGGTGGACCTGGCCTCATGGACGAGCCGCTATTGGTACCGCGAGCAGGATTGTTTCCCGCCCCGCACCGCCGCCCTGGCGGTGGAGTTCCTTGAGGAGAACTATCGCTACCATCCCTTCTTCCTCTGGGTGGATTTCTTTGATCCCCACGAGCCCTGGATCGCCCCCGAATACATGGTGCGCCGCTACGATCCAGAGTATCACGGCACGCCCATGCTGCATCCTAACTATGGCAAAGCCTCCGACCTGACACCGGCGGAGCTGCGCAACCTCCGCGCCCACTATTGCGCCGAGGCCGAGCTGGTGGATCGCTGGGTGGGGCGGGTGTTGCAAAAGATTGACGATCTGAACCTTTGGGAGAACTCTATCGTCATCTTTACCACCGACCACGGGATGAGCTTGGGCGAGCACAACCGCACAGGCAAGAGCAACATCAACAAACGCGATCCGCGTTGTTGGCCCATCTATCCAGAGATCGCCCACATCCCCTTGATGATCGCCGCGCCGGGCCTGGAAGGAGGCCGCACGGTGGATGCTCTGCTGCAACCGCCCGACATCCTGCCCACCCTGCTGGAACTGGCGGGATTGGAGGCGCACATCCCAGAGCCGATCCATGGGCGCTCCTTCGCCCATCTCCTGCGTGGCACAGGCGACCGGCCCCTGCGCGATTGCGCCATCGCGGCCTCGTTCCTGCGGGTGCAGCCGGCGAGCCCGGCCACCAAGTGGACCACGCCGGTGCTCTACACGGAGAAATGGGCCTACGCGCCCATCGGCCCGGAGGGCGAGCGCCAGCTGTTCGACCTGGAGAACGACCCTTACGCGGAGACAAACATCGCCGCCGATCATCCGGCCGTGGTGCGCGCGCTGCACGAGCGCTTTGTCGCCTGGATGCACGAGGTCGGCGCTCCGGCCGAGGCCATGTCTCCCCTGGAATGGAGGCCCGCCCATGGGCAAGCCTAACTTTATCATCTTTCTCACTGATGACCAAGGCTACGGCGACCTCTCTTGCATGGGGACGACAGATTTCCGCACGCCTCACCTGGATCGCCTGGCGGCCTCTGGGGTGCGTTTCACCCAGTGGTACAGCAATTCACCGGTCTGCTCCCCCTCCAGGGCCTCCCTGCTCACTGGGCGCTATCCGGGGCGGGCCGGCGTGCGCTCCATCCTGGCCGGGCATCGCACGGCCACGGGCCTCCCGCCCGAGGTGCCCACCCTGGCCACGGCGCTGAAAAAGTTGGGCTACCAGACGGCCCTCATGGGTAAATGGCACCTGGGGCTGGCCCCCGGCTCGCGGCCCAACGACCACGGGTTCGACGAATTCTTTGGTTTCCTGGCCGGGTGCGTGGATTACTACTCCCATATCTTTTATTGGGGCATGAACCGGGGCGGCCCCGGCAACAACCCCACCCACGACCTGTGGCACAACGATGAGGAGATGTGGGATAACGGCCGCTATCTGACCGAGGTGCTCACCGAAAGGGCGGTGCACTATATCCGGCGGGCGGCCCAGAGCAGGCAGCCTTTCTTCCTCTTGGTCTCGTATAACGCGCCCCACTATCCCATGCACGCGCCGCAAAAGTATCTGGACCGTTTCCCTCATCTCCCGTGGGATCGGCGGATCATGGCGGCGATGCTCAGCGCCATGGACGACGGCGTGGGCGAGATCATGGCCGAGGTGGAACGCCAAGGCCTCTTGGCGGATACGGCCGTGTTCTTTATGTCGGATAACGGCCCCTCGCGGGAGAGCCGCAACTGGTTGGATGGCCGCCCCGACCCCTACTATGGCGGCACCAGCGGCGGCCTGAAGGGGCACAAGTTCAGCCTGTACGAAGGCGGCATCCGCGTGCCGGGGATCATGAGCTGGCCGGCGCGCATCCCCGCCGGGCAGGTCTTGCACGGCATGGCTGCCGCCATGGATATCTTTCCCACCTTTCTGCGGGCCGCCGGCGGCGAACCCGCCGAATACGACCTGGATGGCAAGGACCTGCTCCCCATGGTTTGCGAGGGTGCCCCCAGCCCCCACGAGACCCTCTTTTGGGAGATGGACCGCCAGACGGCCATCCGGCGGGGCCGCTGGAAGCTGGTGCTCAACGGACAACTGGTGGAGGGCGCCCCACCGGAGGACGAGGTGCACCTGGCCGACCTGGAAACGGACATGGGCGAAAGAATCAACCTCCGGCAGGAATATCCTCAACTGGCTGCCGAACTGCGCGCCGCCGCCGAGGCCTGGCGACAAGAGATCGAGGATCTTTGGCAACACTATTGGCTGCCACGGGCCAACGGCACCACCGCCCTGCACTGAGCGCCTTCAGCCCCGACCAATGCGTCCCGCTCCCCAAGACCGGGGGCGGGCGCATTTTCAGGTGGCGTTTATCCCCCTCGACGCCGGCGCCGGGGAAGAATTTTGCGCAAATCAGCCGTTTTTCGGCTTAAAACTATTGACCTTTGGCGATAATCGGAGTATAATAGGGTTCGTAAATAGTATGCATTGAAACGGTGATAGGATGTCTTGGCGACACCTTCAGCGCCCAACTCGGTGTCCATTCTTTGTGCAATCTAGCCGCCGGATGGAACGCCGAGCTTTTTTTGCCTGGGCGCAAGGCCATCATCTTGATCCTCTAGGCACCCCCCACGGCCACTGTCGCCGGGCTTGCGACTCGACATGACACGATCTGGAAAGGCAAAAGCATGCTGGAACAGGTTCTAGAGAGCGCAAAAGCACGGGGCTTTATCTCAAGTGACGAAGTGTTGAACCTTTTCCCAGAAGTGGAATCTTGTGTGCAGGAAGTGGACGAGTTCTTTGCCCGTTTGCACGATGAAGGCGTCGAGGTGATTTTTGAGGAGGACCGTAATCCGGAAACGCCCCCGGTAGAGCTGGGCGAGGCGGAGCTTTTGGAGGACCTAGAGGCCGAGGAACCGGATGAGGTGGAGTTGCTCTTGGATGTCGAACCAGAGCCGGAGGAGAATCTAGAGAGCAGCGAGCCGGCTGTGGACTTGGACGATATCTCCACCGATGACACGGTAAGCCTTTACCTGAAACAGATGAGCCAGGTGCCCTTGCTCACCAGCGCCGAAGAGGTGATGCTGGCCAAACAGATCGAGGAGGGCAACAAGGCCCAGGCCCGCCTGCGCGATCGCTCCCTCCCTGAGGAGGAACGCAACCGCCTGCTGGATGCGCTCCACAAAGCCGAACAAGCCCGCATCGGCCTGGTAGAGGCGAACACCCGGCTGGTGGTGAGCATCGCCAAGAAATACATCGGCCAGGGGGTGCCCTTCCTGGATCTCATCCAAGAGGGGAACATCGGCCTGCTGAAGGCCGTGGAAAAATTCGACTATCACCGGGGTTACAAGTTCAGCACCTACGCCACCTGGTGGATCCGCCAGGGCATCACCCGAGCCCTGGCCCAGCAAAGCCGCCTGATCCGCCTGCCCGTCCACGCCGGCGACCAGATCCGCCGCATTTATCGCTGCGCCGAACAATTGGAGCAAGAGACGGGACACAAACCCACACCGGAGGAGATCGCCGAGCAGACGGGCATCCCGGTGAGCAAGGTGGAGCGGCTGCTGCGCATCTCCCGCTACCCCGTCTCCTTGGAGCGGCCCGTGGGCGACGATGGCGATACCGAATTCGGCGATTTTATCGAGGACGAGGAATCGCCGGCGCCCGCCGATGTGGCCTATCAAAAGCTCTTGCGCGAGGCCCTGGAGGATGTGATGACGGCCCTCAGCCCACGGGAGGATCGCATCTTGCGCCTCCGCTTCGGCCTGAGGGATGGCCACGCCCACACCCTGGAAGAGGTGGGAGAGAAATTCGGCCTCACAAGGGAGCGCATCCGCCAGATCGAACACCAGGCCCTGGATCGCTTGCGGCATCCTCACCGCAGCAAACAGTTGCGCGATTATTTACGCTGAGCAGAACGAGCGACCAACCCGCGGCTGAGGGGCTTTTCTCCCCCCGGAGAGCGGGCTTCTTGCATTCCTCCTTTGTCGGGCTATAATATGGTGTGCCGGTGGGATATTCTCGCCCCCCGCACATCCGTACTTGGCCTCAACGGCGAGGCGCGGACGACGATGCAACCGTCGAGCAAAGGAGGCTCCATCATGCGCCTCTCTGGATCGAGAGGTGATGATGTGAGCTTTTTTGTGCGATGTTTCAGTTTCTTCTAGGAGGTGGCGGTGTCGCACGCAGTGCCCGAACACAATCAGGCAGATAGTTCGGTTCCGGATTGTACGGCTTATCTCCCCGCGGGGATCGCTGTGTTGCCACAGCTCGATCCGGAGCTCGCCCAAGCGCTGGATGCCGAAGCGCGGCGCCAGCAGGAGACCATCGAGCTGATCGCCTCAGAGAATTATGTCAGCCGCGCCGTGTTGGAGGCCCAAGGGTCGGTGCTGACTAACAAATACGCCGAGGGTTACCCCGGCCAACGCTACTATGGCGGCTGTGGCGCGGTGGACGTGGTAGAGGAGCTGGCCATCGCCAGGGCCAAGGAGCTCTTTGGCGCTGAGCACGCCAACGTCCAGCCCCATTCCGGCTCCCAGGCCAACGCTGCCGCGTATATGGCCTTCTTGGAGGTGGGCGATACGGTCTTGGCCATGAGCCTGGCCCACGGCGGGCACTTGACCCACGGCTCGCCCCTCAGCTTCTCCGGACGCGAATATCGTTTCGCCCATTACGGCGTCAGCCGCGAGACCGAACGCATTGATTATGACGCCTTGGAGGCCCAGGCCAGCGCCTTGAAACCCAAGATGATCGTGGCCGGGGCCAGCGCCTATCCCAGGGTGCTCGACTTCCCCCGCCTGCGCCAGATCGCCGACCGCGTGGGGGCGTATCTGATGGTGGACATGGCCCACATCGCCGGTTTGGTGGCCGCGGGGCTCCACCCCAGCCCCATCCCCTACGCCGATGTGGTCACCAGCACCACCCACAAGACGCTGCGCGGGCCACGGGCGGGGCTGATCCTTTGCCCCAAAAAGTTCGCCAAGCAGGTGGATAAGGCCGTCTTCCCCGGCATCCAGGGGGGACCCCTCATGCACATCATCGCCGCCAAGGCGGTGGCCCTGGGCGAGGCCTTGCGGCCCGAGTTTCGCCTGTACCAAAAGCGCGTGGTGGAAAACGCCCAGGCGCTGGCCGAGGAGCTGCAACGGTTGGGGTTGCGCCTCGTATCCGGCGGCACCGATAATCACCTGCTCCTGGTGGATGTCTCCCCTTTGGGCTTGACGGGCCGCGCCGCCGAGGAGGCCCTGGAGGAGGCGGGCATCGCCTGCAACAAGAACATGATCCCTTACGACCCCCAGCCGCCGCGGGTGACCAGCGGCATCCGCCTGGGGACGCCCGCCGTCACCACCCGAGGCTTTGGCATCGAAGAGATGCGCCAGGTGGCCCGGCTCATAGGGCGCGTGTTGCATCAGATCAACGATGCAGCGGTTCGCCGTGAAGCGCGCCAAGAGACGTTGGCCCTGTGCCGGGCCTTCCCTATCCCGCTCTAGACCCGGGCTGCGCCATGATTTTTAAGGCACTCTTTACGTCCAGTCGGCCAAGGATACCGTCGCTATTTACGCACCATCTTTTTCGCCGGGCCCATCGTGGGGTATACTGGATATAGAGCGAACCATATCCGGGAATCCATAGTTTTAGGGAAAGGGGTCACCATGCACGGGAATGCTGTTTCCAGATTGTGCAAGGGCCTGCTGGTGTTGGCATTGGTGGGGGTGCTTGGCAGCCTCCTGGCCACTTGCACTCCCAAGCCAACGCCCACCTTGCCGCCGGCCACCATCGTCGCGCCGGCGCCCCCTGTGCCCACCGCCACGCCGCGCCCGGTGGCCGCAGCGCCCACCGTCCCTCAACAACCCACCAAAACCACCGCCGGCAATCCCGGCTCCACGGGCAGCCGACAAGCTACAACGTTGACCATCCTGCATACCAACGACACTTTGGGTGAAACCCACCCCTGCGGTTGAGGCGTTCCCAAGGGAGGGTTGGCCCGGCGGGCCACCGTAATCAACCAAGAACGCAAGACCAATCAGAACATCCTGCTCGTCCTCGATGCCGGTAGCGCCCTTTCCGGGCAGTGGCTCTCTTTCAAGACCCAAGGGCAGATCATCGTCGAGGCGATGAACCTGATGGGCTACGACGCCCTCACCATCGGCCGCATGGATCTGGCCCTGGGCCTGGAGACGGCCAAGAAGCTTGAGGCAGCGGCGAAATTCCCCTTCCTCTCGGCCAACCTGGTCTCTCTGGCCGATAAACAGCCCATCTTCAAGCCGTACGTCATCCTCGAGCGGGGCGGCCGACGCCTTGGGATCATCGGTTTGAGCGAGGCCACCGCCATCCAGGCGCCCGGCGTGGCGGAGAAGGCCACCGTCCTTGATGCCATCGAGACCGCCCGCAAGATGGTGGCCGAGGTGCGCCCCAAGGTGGACGTGCTCATCATCCTCTCCCATCTGGGCAAGGCCATGGACCAGAAGTTGGCCCAGGCCGTGCCGGGGATCGATATCATCGTGGGCGGCGAGACGCGGGAATTGATGAACGAACCTTTACGGGTAGGGAACACCCTCATCGTGCAGCAGGGTTACAGCGGCGAGTGGTTGGGCCGCCTGAAAGCCACCTTCGACGCCCAAGGGGTGCCCTCGGCCTACAGCGAGGAGATCATCGCCCTTACGCCCGATTTCGCCGACGACCCAGAGATGGCCGCCCTGGTGAACAAGTACGCCCAGCTGTACCCCACCCCCACTCCCGCGCCCACTTGGACGCCCACCAGCAAGGCCCTCACGCCCACCAAGTGAATGGGCCCGCTCCAACGGGCGCAGCCCATATGGGCTGCGCCCGTTTTCTTGCTCCTCCTCGTACCATGCCTTTGCCCTCTTGTGGTAACGCTGCACTAGCAGGATCTTCTGCTATCCCAAGATCGCAGCCCGGCCCGCGAGGCCTGAGGCACGGCGCGGGCTTGTTTTTTCTTGGGGGGTGCGCTACACTCACCGCCGAAAGGCCATGCCGCCATGAAAGGAGACCCGCGCCCATGTTCATTGATATCCACGTCCACGTGCGCCGGCTGCCCGGCCCGCTGCGCGGGGGCAAGCCCGCCTACGCCACACCCCAGCAATTGCTCGCGCGCTATGACGCCATCGGCGTGGAGCGGGCCGTGCTCCTGCCCGGCGTCAACCCCGAATGCGAGCTGGCGCCCCAATCCAACGAAGAGATCATCGAGCTGGCCCAGCAGAACGCGCGCT
>DAOTZU010000256.1:0-6635 GCA_034433995.1 Anaerolineae bacterium | reverse complement strand
GGTAGATGAGGCGGTTGTCGTTGAGGAAATCCATCAGCCGCTCCTGGCCGTTGGTCTGGGCCAGGGGCTGCTCCTTATCCACCTGGTAACGCTCGGCCAAGGTGAGGGATGGGCGGCCCTGGAGACAGACGCGGTTAAAGGCGCGGATGGTTGCTTGGGCGGCGTCTTTCTGGTAGGCGGGCAAAAGCTCCTCCACTTGCTGGCGCACGGCGGTGTCCTTTTTGTGTTCCTTGGACACCTCCTGCGCGGCCTGGAAGCGACACATGGCCCGCACGGCCTCCTCCAGGGCCTGCGGCGTGGGGGCCACGGCCAGGATGGCGTTGCGGAAGCGCCGGGGCATCTTGGCCGCCGGGTCAGAGTCGTCTTCATAATCGCAAATCGCCTGGGCCAGCGGCTCGGAATCGGCCAGGACGAGCTGGAGCCTGGCGGAATCGGCCACGGCGCGCGGGCTGGAAGGATAGGCGACGAGGGAGAAGAGATGTCCGCTAAAATGGTTTTGTGCCCAGGACAAGACGTGCCGGCGCGCGTCCTCGACCAGGTGCGGGTCGCGGGCGCGCTCCTCGATGATCTTGAGGGCGTTGGGCTCGTAGCGGAACTGGGCTTTCAGCCCGCCATCGGTCAGATAGGTGTGCCAACAGACGCGCAACAGCCGATCCAAGGCCTCGGCCGGCTCGTTGCCCACATCGGAGGGGCGCAACACGGCCAAGGTCAGCTCACGTTTGCCCATGGCCGCGCTAGCGGTGAGGGGCAAGCTCTCCAAGAGCAGCGCCGAGGCCACGCGGCGATGGATATCGGTGGCATGTTGCTGGTCCAGGTCGCGGGCGTGGCCCTCTATATCGGCTTCCACCGCGGCCTTGAAGGGATCGCGCTGCAGCCGTTCCAAGAGGTCAGCCTGGATGCGTCGGCTGGACCAATCCAGGTCGCCGGCGGTGAGCAGGGGCACGTCCGAGCCGCTCTCCCAGATATCGCGCAGCATGCGCGCAAAGAGGCGCAGCACGCCGCGGCTTTGGTTGAAATCCTGAAGGGCCCCCAGGCGGTTCTGGGCGGTCTCCAGGAGGCGGGGATGGAAGGGATAGCACTGGACGATGCGCTGGGCGTAATCGCGGGTGGTGGCCTCCTGGGGGAGGTAATCGGGATACTCCCGCGAGACGCGCTGATAGGCGTGATAGTATTCCGCCGAGACCTCCTCGGCCGCAGCGCGGTCCACCTGGTCAAAGAGCCGTCGCAAGATGACCTGGGCGCCCTCCCTACCGATGACCTCATAATTGCTCATGGTGCGGCCGAGCACGTCTCCGAGGCGCTCGTCGGCCTCGCGCAGCCGATGGGGGGAGGGCTCGGGAGGGGCCTCCACCGTCGCCTGGCCAAGGCTCTCGGCCAGGCGGCGAGATTCCCGGCTATAGGCCGGCTGGCCGGCGGGGTCGGTGATCACCAGCACCGCCTGGCGGCGCGCGGTGATCTCGGAGATGAGCATGTTCAGGAAGGCGAGCAACTGCCCCTGCGCCTGGTCATCCAGCACGGCCATGTAAATGACCAGCTCATCCAGGAGGATCAGCAGCGGCTCATCGGGGAGGATAGCGCGCAGGGTGGCCCGATCGGGCATGGAGGTGGGGGCGTCCAACTCTTGGATGCGCCGATAGCCCTCCACGCCGCCGAGCTGATAGGCCAGCTCGCCCCAGAGGCTGTGCGTCTGCAGGGCGTCGTGGGTGGCGCATACCTTGGCGCCAAAGCTGTTGGCATCTATCCCCGCCACGACGACCCGCTGGGGCCGGCCGGCGGCGGGGAGCAGCTCGGTGCCCAGGGCGGCCTGGTTGATATGCCGCGCCAGGTGCCAGAGGGCGATGAGGGTATGGGTCTTGCCGCCGCCAAAGCCGGTGCTCAGGCGGATCGGCGCCCCCGCCTCATGGGGATCGGCCAGGCGCTGGAAGATGGTGCCCACCAGCTTCCGCAACAGCTCGGTGGGATAGGTGTTGCGGAAAAAGGTCTCTGCATCCTGATAGACCTTCGGGGCGATCCCCGCCAACACGTGGCCGAAGTTGGCCGCAAAGAGGGCATCCTCCAGGTCTCCCTTGAGCACCTCAGGGCGAGGGACACAAGTTTGACGCATGGGTTTCATCGGTAAACCTCCCTGCAAATTCTCAGCCTCTCCCGGCAGAGCGCCACTTTATCCTGCAGCGCCGGCACCATCCCCTGGAGCAGCTCCAGGCCGGGCGGCCCGCAGGAGCAACGCGGCGCGCGCTCCACGAGGTTCATGGCCACGAGGATGGTCTCCGAGCGCTCCATCGGTGGGTATCTCGTGCATGATCTCTCCAGGGACTCGGCCTGGGATGGCGCAGCCGAGAGACCGGCCTTATTGTAGCGGGGAGCGGGGCAACCGTCAAGGGCGCCGCGGAGTATCGAAAAAGGGCAAGCGAGGCCGCGCCCGCCGTCGGATAGAATCCGACGGCTCTCCTTGGTAAGCCCGCGGCGCGGGCTTGCTATCGCCAGACGTCGGTTTCTAACCGACGGGGTATTCTCTCGACACCCCGCGTTTGGCCCCTTCGCCGCGGGCGTGCTATAATAGGGGCGTGACAAACTCCGCGCCCCAGTAGCTCAGCGGATAGAGCAACTGCCTTCTAAGCAGCAGGCCGCAGGTTCGAGTCCTGCCTGGGGCGCAGTAGAAAAAGTGAAACCGACGGCGTCGTCGGTTTCACTTTTTTGGGCTGGATTACTTGATCTCGACCTTGGCGCCCACGGCCTCGAGCTTTTCCTTGGCCGCGGCGGCCTGCTCCTTGTTGACGGCCTTGAGCACGGTGGAAGGCGCACCATCCACCACTTCCTTGGCCTCGCGCAGGCCCAGGTTGGTGAGCTCGCGCACCACCTTGATCACCTGGATCTTTTGGTCGCCCACGCTGCTCAGGATCACGTCGAACTCGGTCTGCTCCTCCACGGGGGCCGCGGCAGCCTCGGCAGCCGCGGGGGCGGCCACAGCCGCCATCGCCACGGGGGCGGCGGCGCTCACGCCGAATTTCTCCTCCAGAGCCTTGACCAGCTCGGCCAGTTCCAGCACGGTCATGTTGCTGATGGCTGCAATGATCTCTTCCTTTGTCACGTTAAACCTCCATTCGGTGCTTGATTCCAGATGTGTTTGAGCTGCGATCCCATCCTGCCGAGGGAGCTCAGCTCGGCGCTCCCTCTAGCTGCTTGGCCCGGGCATTGAGCACGTTGAGCAACCCACGCAACACCGCCGAGAGGGTCCCCACCAAGCCGGTGAGGGGCGCCTGGATGCCGCCCACCACCCGCGCCAACATGACCTCGCGGGAAGGTAGCTGGGTCAGCTCGCGAATCTGCTCGGGCTTGACCACCCGGCGACCGATCACCCCGCCCTTGAGCTGGAACACGGCCTCGTTGAGGCGGGCGAAATCGGTCACTGCTTTGGTCGCCGCGGCCACATCCCCATACATGAAGGTGACCACGCACGGCCCCGCCATGAGCTCGTGATCGTAGGGCAGTTGCGCCCGCTCCAGCGCCTTGCGCATGAGCGAGTTCTTGACGACCATGGCCTCGGCGTCCACGCCACGCAACTGCTTGCGCAGGTTCGAGATCTGGGCCACCGTCAGACCACGGTAGTTGGCCCAAACCATCACCTGCGCCCGGGAGATCCGGCTCGCGTACCCTTCCAAAATCTTTTGCTTCTGCTCCAACGTCAGTGCCAAGGGATTCTCACCTCCTTTAAAAGAAACCGGGTCTTGGCTCCTGCCAGGGCCAAGACCCGATATCTCCCTCACGTGAGGGAGTCATCTTGCGTCTTGCCTCGGCAGGTGATTAAGCGTCGCAACGCCCCTGCTGTCTACGGCTTGGCTATTTACAGACTAGCGCGCAAATTTTGGCACGCGGCGAGATCCAACCGCACGCCGGGCCCCATGGTGGTGGTCAACGTCACCCGGCGCAAGTATTGCCCCTTGACGGCCGAGGGCCGCGCCCGGACGATGGCCTCCATCACCGCGGTCAGGTTAGCCATCAATTGATCCACGGTGAAACTGGCCTTGCCGATGGGGATGTGCAAATTCGCCGTGCGGTCCACGCGAAACTCCACCCGGCCTTGCCGCAACTGCTGAATGGTGGCCGGAATATCATCCGGCTGCACCACCGTGCCGGCCTTGGGGTTGGGCATCAAGCCGCGCGGGCCGAGGATGCGCCCCAGACGGCCGATCTTGCCCATGACCTGGGGCACGGCCAGAGCGACATCAAACTCGAGCCAGCCCTCCTGGATCTTTTGCACGTACTCATCGGTACCCACATAATCGGCGCCGGCCTCTTGGGCCAACCGCGCCGCCTCGCCTTCGGCAAAGACCAGGATGCGCACGCTCTTGCCCGTGCCGGCCGGCAAAGTCACCACGCCGCGGATTTGCTGGTCGGCATGGCGCGGATCCACATTGGTGCGAATGTGGAGGTCCACCGTCTCATCGAACTTGGCAAAGGCGAGCTGCTTGATCAGCTCGACGGCCTCGCGGGGCTCATATTCCTTGGTGCGATCCACCAAGCGAAGCTTTTCCAGATACTTTTTCCCGTGTTTACCCATGTTTCCTCCTCGTGGTATTGACGGACCTCGCGCTGGGCGCTGCGGTCCTCCCACAAAACGTGCGCGCCAAGAGCGGCGTCACGCTTGCTGCTTCAATCGGTAATCGTGATGCCCATGCTGCGGGCGGTGCCCTCGATCTGCCTCATCGCCCCTTCCAAATCCACCGCGTTCAAATCGGGCATTTTGAGCTGGGCGATCTCGCGGAGCTGCGCCCTGGTCACGCTGCCCACCTTGGCGGTCTTGGGTTGGGCCGAACCTTTGGCCACGCCGGCGGCCTTGAGCAGCAGATCCTTGGCCGGTGGCGTCTTGGTGACAAAGGAGAAGGAGCGGTCACTATAGACGGTGATCTCCACCGGGATGACCATCCCCGCCTGGGCCTGAGTGCGGGCGTTATATTCTTTGCAGAACTGCATAATATTCACGCCATGCTGGCCCAAGGCCGGGCCCACCGGAGGCGCCGGGTTGGCCTTCCCCGCCTGAAGCTGCAATTTGACCACCGCCACAACTTTTTTGGCCATAGCGAATCTACCTCTTTCGCCGGATTTAGATGCGTTCGATCTGGAGGAAATCCATCTCCACCGGCGTCTCCCGTCCAAAGAAAGAAACCAGGAGGCGCACTTTGCCCCGATCGGGGTACAGCTCGTCCACCACCGCCATGAAATCGGCAAAGGGGCCCTCGATGATGCGCACCGTCTCGCCCACCCGGAAGCTCACCTTGATCCTGGGCTGCTCCGCTTCCATGCGTTGCAGGATCTTGTCCACCTCTTCCTGGCTGAGGGGGGTGGGTTTGGCCCCGGAACCGACGAATCCCGTCACGCCGGGCGTGTTGCGCACCACGTACCAGGATTCGTCATCCATGATCATCTCTACCAAGATGTAACCGGGGAAAACCCGCCGTCGGCTGGTGCGCCGCTGACCATCGCGGATCTCCACCTCTTCTTCGGTGGGCACCACCACGCGAAAGATCTTGTTCTGCATCCCCATGGTCTCGATGCGCTGCTCGAGGTTCTTTTTGACCTTGTTTTCGTACCCCGAGTAGCTGTGCACCACGTACCATTCGCGCTTCCCCTCGGCGGCAGGCGTCTCCGCTGCGGCCTCGGCAGAGGTCTGCTCGGCAGGCGCATCTTCCTGGGGAATATCGCGCTCGGGGGCCTCGTCAGCGGGCCGGCTGGGGCGCTCCTGAGAGGCTTGAACACCGGATTCCATCTTGCAATTCACCTAATCACTTGGATCAACGGATGAACAAGGAAAACAGTTTGGCAAAAAGCCAATCCAGCAGGCCCAATACAATACTCATGACGGCCGTGACGCTAAGGACGATGGCCGTCAGGTTAAGGGTGTCGCGCCGGGTGGGCCAGACCACCTTTTTCAGCTCCGCCCGCACCTCTTTGAGATAGCGGACGATGCGCAATTCTTTTTTCTCTTTTTTGACCGTTTTCGCCGGTTCGGCAGCCTTTTTCACCACGAGCGCCTCTCCTTGGACATGTGCCGCAAGGCTGGGCCACCATTTGCTGACAACTGAAGACACCGTCCGTCATCGTGGGGTCATACCACCCGCTAACCGCCCCCAGCTAGAACATGACTGGCACGGTGTCTTGCAAAATAGGCAGGCGAGGCAGGAATCGAACCCGCAACCTACGGTTTTGGAGACCGTTGCTCTGCCAGTTGAGCTACTCGCCTGCGTTGAGGGGCCCACGCCCCTTAACGTTGTTCCCGATGTTCCGTATGTTTGCGACAACGCGGGCAATACTTGCGCAAGGTCAGACGGTTGGCGTCGTTCTTGCGGTTTTTCTCGGTCGTATACGTACGCTCCTTGCACTCGCTGCAAGCCAGCGTGATCACCACACGATTCGCTTTCTTGGCCATGATGCGTTAGGACCTCACAAGATCCGGGCTGGCTATTCGATAATCTGGGTGAGGACGCCTGCGCCCACCGTCTTGCCACCCTCACGAATGGCAAACCGCGAGCCCACCTCCAACGCCACCGGCTGGATCAGCTTCACCGTCAGGTTGGCGTTGTCGCCAGGCATCACCATCTCTACACCCTTGTCCAGAATCACTTCTCCCGTCACGTCCA